>CAWVXU010000088.1:0-10661 GCA_963934255.1 uncultured Fibrobacterales bacterium | reverse complement strand
CCAAGGTTCTGGCCTGGCAAGTACAGATGTTTTGCGCTGAGGATTGTTGCCATTGTGTTGATTTCTATTGTTCATGATTCTGCCTGCTCTGTTTTAGATGAAATATACAGAAATATCAACTCAATTTCGGTGAGTATTTGCTTTTAATATTCAATAGATACTAGTGGTCTTTCACTTCACCAATTGGAGTGGAATTACTATTTTAGGTACGATTGAATAAATGAGGTCTTCATGACATTGAAAACAGGAATTTTACTAGTCCAGCTTGGTTCACCTAAAAGTCCCAGTGTTCCGGATGTCAAAGCTTATTTGCGCGATTTTTTAAGCGATCGTCGACTCATTACCAATCAAGGTTTAGGCTGGAAAATTTTGCTGAATGCAATCATCCTGCCGACTCGCTCACCTAAGAGTGCTGCGGCCTATGCATCTATACATACGGAGCGTGGCTTTCCCTTGATATTTCAGACAGAAGATTTTAGTCAAGCCGTTGCACGTGAATTACCTGATTACCCTGTAAGACATTGTTTTGTTTTGGGGCAAGCGCCTTTTATCCCTGAAGGAGTCCAAAGCCTCCTAGATCAGGGTTGTACGACAATTCGCGTCATACCTCAGTATCCTCAGTACTCTGCTTCAACGACACTGTCTATTCACGATGTGATGTATGAGAAAGTCATCCCGCAGTTAGAAAGTCAAGGCTATGATATGGCCAAGATTGAATTTGATTGGATTGAGTGGTTTCATAATACGAAGGCCTTTATTGACTCACTGGCAGACAGAACGGTCGAGACTCTCAAAGAGCAAGCTGTTCAAAATAAAGCCGCTGAAGTCCTTCTCGTTTCCTTCCATGGCCTTCCCAAACAAAGAATCTATGATGGTGACCCCTACTATTACCATTGTCGTGAAACTTTCCAACTTCTTGGTAAAGAATTAAAGCGCCGCAGTGAGTCTGACTCTGACTTTACAATCCCTGAATATATTTGTGCTTTTCAATCTCAATTTGGTCGTGAAGAATGGCTGAAGCCTTCAACGGAAAACAAAACAATTGAACTTGCTCAAAAAGGAATTAAAAACCTTGCGGTGATCTGTCCAGCTTTTACTGTTGATAATCTTGAGACAAATGAAGAAATCGACATAGAACTTCGTGAGACCTTTATTGAGAATGGAGGTGAAAATTTTGCTACGATTCCTTGTCTCAATGACGACCCGAGATGGGTGAAAAGATTTGCCAGTGAAATTGCCGATCCTCAAGTTTCGATTGAGCGACATGTTCCGACTGAGGCAGAGGTTTTTGAATTTCCACCACTAGGTGAAAAACCCGCATCACTGACTCCTGAAGCCAAGAAGATCCTCAAAGTCGTATTTATGATTTTGTTCCTGGATCTTGTTAGTTTCTCGATGATATTCCCGCTTTTCCCATCGCTTCTAGATTATTACCTCTACTCTGCTCCTGAATCAACTCTACTTAATTATATCGTAGGTCACTTAAATTCTTTGGCAGCTTGGGCTGGTGCTACGGGTGACACTGAGACTTCAGCAAGGATTGCACTTGCGGTATTGTTTGGTGGGTTCTTAAGCTTCATTTATTCTGGTATACAATTTATCGTGGCTCCTATCATGGGAACTCTATCTGATAAAATTGGCCGTAAGCCGGTGTTATTTGTCTCTGTTTTTGGATTGGCACTATCCTATCTTTGGTGGGGGTTTGCTGGGACATTTACAACACTCTTCTTCGCTCGTTTATTAGGTGGCTTGATGGGGTCCAATATATCCACGGCAACTGCAGTCGTGGCTGATATTACTGATAAAAAGTCTAGGTCTAAGGGCATGGCAATTGTAGGGATTTCATTTGGGCTCGGCTTTATATTTGGTCCGGTGATCGGTGGTCTCAGTGCACAGATTAATTTATTGGATTATTTCCCTTCATGGCAAGAGTATGGAATCAACCCGTTTAGTGTGCCTGCTTTAATTTCCTTTGTGAGTAGTATGGTAGCACTTCATTTTGTTTACCATAATTTGCCTGAGACACTGCCTAAAAGTCGAAGAAATTTATCTAAAAGCCTAAGAACTTTTAATGTCTTTAAATTATTCAAAAAAGAGAAGTACCCTGGCGTTTCAGAAGTCAATTTGACAAATTTTTTCTTTTTGGCTGCATTTAGTGGGACTGAGTTCACATTAACATTCCTCGCTGTTGAGAGGCTGAATTATACCCCTGCTCAAAACGGATTGCTATTCTTATTTATTGGGATGACATTAGCTTTCACACAAGGTGGTTATGTACGTCGCAAAGCCTCAATTGTTGGTGAAAATAAAATGGCTATCCAAGGGCTTTGGATCTTAATGCCGGCGCTTATTGGTGTGGGCTTTAGTCATCATACTTGGATGCTGTATCTCTCAACTTTCTTTATGGCGATTGGATCTGCTCAAGTCATCCCCTGTATTACAGCAATGGTATCTAAGTACAGCCCAGCAAGCGAGCAAGGGCGTGTATTAGGAACATTTAGAAGTTTGGGCGCTTTGGGGCGGACTATTGGGCCACTTGTGGCGTGTGTGCTTTACTGGCGTGCTAACGCTACTATGCCATATATAGCCGGAGCTGCGGCACTCTTGATACCGATTCTCCTCTTGCGTATGATTAAAAAATTAGATGATTTACCCAATCCGGACTAAAAAACCATAAATGTGAATAAATGATCGCGGTAATTTGAGCCTAGGAGATGAGATGGAACAAAACCATTCTATAATAGATTATACTCTGCGTAGAATTGACGAAGTCAATTTCGGCGGAAAGGGCGTGACTTTTATCATAACCCATGGAAATGAAATCTTGTGGACCCCTGTCTATACTCGACACCGTGATGTTCAAGAAGCAAGTCAAGTGGCTTGGTCGGGAATCGCTTGGGGGGGAGTGATGACGACTCAAGGAGAATGGGTGAGACGGAGCTATGACTTTGGCGATGCGAGTGACGATAATGAGCGTGACATTGTGATAAATTTAATTAAAGAGCAACTCAAGTTAATACAAAAATCGAACTGATTGAATTGATTGCAAACACAACTAATAAAGAAATGAAATAGCTAAAAAGAGCCTATGAATCAAAAAGAAAAAGAAGTGGTAAATGGGGTAAAGATAGTTATTCAATTTCCTTGGCTATTTAAGTACACCTCTAAGCGCCCTGTAATAATTGGATTATTTGCCATACTATTTTTTCTTTGGAAATTAATAGCTGGCCTTGATAGTGAATCGCAATTATCAGTCATTATGTTGGATCCCTTTGTATGGTTTTTGCCTTTAGTTCTTCTTTTAACTGCGTTGAAAATGTCCAAAAAAGTCATATTAACGATTACAGAGCAAGATATCCATATCTTTGCCCTCTTTGGTCCAGGCTCCAAGCGTTATAGATATCAAGACTTTTCTCAGTTAATTATCCAAAATGGCAAACTTTACATACTAAGAGAAGATCCTGACACTCTAGAGCCTCGCCCTTTTTTCCTTATAGCCGGGTGGGCGATTCAAGAAGACTCGTGGTTGAGGCTAGCTCAAGTCATCAAATCGGCTCATGATAGTTTAAACCAAAACCATGTAAATCAAGAGGTGAACTAGCGGTTAACTTGCCAATGACTGGTAATTTTAGAGCTAAAGCCCTTTATGTGTCATCATTTTGTAAAAACTCATAGTAGTTGATTGCATTTTTATCCTAAAAGTTTTAAACTAATCATATGATCACATCAATTCACAAGATTTTGGCCGTTTTAATGGTCGTACAAGTATTTAGCTTAAGCATGCCAAATACGTGCCTATCTATGTGGATGGGTGAATTGACGAGCCGTGATGAGATGGGAGTAGAGCATAGTTGTTGCCCAAATCAGATTGCTCCTGAGGAAATCACTTCAGAGAACATAGAGACCAGGGAGACCGCGGAAACAATCGGACTTTGTGAATGTAATGATGCTTGGCAAAGTACTTTAACTTCGGCTGAACTGATCCAAATACAACCTCAATACTATACTCAACTAAAAACAACATACAAAGCTCCTTATCAAACACTAAAATCATTCAATTCATTTAATGGTGCTCTACTTGCTCTTAGTATTTCTAATTCTCTTATTCGAGAAAACTCCAAAAGCCAAATTAATAGCCAGAGAAATCTGACTCAATGGACGGCAACTGATTTTCAGTTCAAACAAATGCTTTTAATTTAAACTTCATTCATTTCTAGGACCACACCCTTCTTGTATAACTAATACAAAAGGCATGTCTGTTTTTTACAATGAATGAGATTAAAATGAATTATTTACTGCTATTAGTTTATGTTACAATTGGCTATTCTGTGATGGCCGGAGAAACATTAGATCTGAGTAGAGTGAGTCAACTCGCTTTACAAGAGAGTCCTAAAATCAAGCAGGTTGTTTTACAAAAAGAAATGCAACTACAAGAGGTCAACCAAGTCGGTGAATTACCCGATCCGATGATGACTTATTCTTGGTTTGGTGAGAGCGTACAAACAAAAGTAGGCCCACAAGAGCAGAAGTTTGGAATTCAACAAAGCATACCTTGGCCTGGAAAATTAATAGATCAAAAAAATGTGATTCGAAAAAAAGCGGCTATCACAGAAAGTATGCTTCTGGGAACTAAAGCGAGACTTATCTTAAGTATACGCCATGCTTGGTCAGATATTCAAGTGCTGAGCTTGAATAAAGGTGTTGTGGAGAAAACAATTAAGCTGTATCAAAATTGGAAGAAAAAGCTGATGATAGATTATCAAACAGGGAAATCATCTTATGCAAATGTTTTGAAAATGAAAAATGAAATTGAGGTTTTAAAAGATGAATCTAGCAACTTATCTCGTAAGCTAGCTGATAGGTATTTCGATCTAAGTGAAGCCACTAATCAAAAGGAAATTAATTTCTCTATTGATAGCAATACATTTCTAAATATTTCAACGCAGCTAGGTACTCAAGTATTCCCTGCCGAAATTATTTCAAATCCACTACTGCAGGCGGCAATGGCTAAGAAGTCTTTTTGGGCAGCTCAAGAATCACTGAGCCGAAATGGATATTTACCTAACTTAACAATTGGATTAGACTATATAAAAACTGGAGAAGCACCAGGTGTTGCAAAGAGTGGTAATGACTCTTGGTTAATCAATGTAGGCATGACTCTGCCGTTATCTTTCACTAAGACTTCTGCCTCAATTAAAGAAACCCTGATCGGTCAAAAGCAAGCCGATGTTTTAACACAAGAACAATCCTTAATGGTTTCAAAAATAACAAAAAAAAGTTTCAATCAAATTGAAGAATCAATGCGAAGAATCAATTTGTATCGAAATACAATTTTACCCAATATTGAACAATCTATTGCTGTTAGTGAACAATCATATGTGTCTGGAAGACAGGGGTTTATGCAACTAATAGATGATTATAGAATGCGGTTAAATTTACAACGCAAAATTTATGTAGTCGCAGGTAATGAGTTTAAAGCCAAGTCAACATTGCTTTGGATTTTAGGTGATGAATCATCTCAGTTTGAGTTCCCTTATGCTGTGAATAGCTTCTCGTCTCAATTAGACAAAGGAGAGTAAAATGAAAAAATCTTTTGATAAAAATTCAATAATTATTATGGTACTCATTATGGTCATTTCCCTAGTAGTCGGATTTGGCATTGGGTCGGGAAATCATTCAATCCAAGAAGGCCATAGTCATGCTTCAGAGGAGCAATCCAAAACGCAAGTAGATACTTGGACCTGTTCTATGCACCCACAGATTAAATTACCTAGCTCTGGTCAATGCCCAATTTGTGGGATGGACCTCATTGTCTTAGAATCAAATAAAAACACAAGTGATGTTGATGGACCCAATATACAGTTATCGCCTTATGCACGTCAGCTTGCAAAAGTTCAAACCGTTAAAGTTGTCAATGGCCAATTAGATGGCGATAAAGAACTAAATGGAATGATCGCCTGGAATGAAACTCTTCTCAAAACAGAGACTGCTTGGTTTGGAGGTAGAATTGAAAAATTACATGTCAGCTATACGGGCCAATATGTTAAAAAAGGTCAAGTCATAGCAGAGGTTTATAGCCCAGAACTTTATACTGCAGCTGAAGAATGGAAGCAGGCCAACTTAAATGGAGATATCAAACTTATCCATGCGGTACACAAAAAACTTGAGTTACTAGGATTAGATGATTCAAGAATTAAAGAGTTGACTAGCATGAACTCTGAACGAGTAGTACAGCGGGCCCAAAATAGTGGTGTCGTGGTTTCTCTCGGAGTAGTAGAAGGTCAATACGTCAAAACAGGAACTCCTTTAATTAAGTTGGGTTCGAGTTATAGCCTTTGGGTGGAGTTGGAGGTTTTTGAAAAGGACTTGACATTAATTCAACGAGGACAAAAGATTGAACTGAGTGCCGAAAATTTACCAGGCCACATTTTTACATCAAAAGTGGAATTTATCGACCCAGTACTCAATCCAAAAACGAGAACGATAAGAATCAGACTGACTGTCAAAAACAAAAAGAAGCTACTTAAACCAGGGATGTTAGTCCGTGGGAAATTAAGAATTAAGGATACCGTAAATAAACTTTACATTCCGGAATCAGCTCCTTTGTTCACAGGAAAAAGAGCTTTAGTTTATGTCGAGGAAGCAGAAGGCGTTTATACTAATCGTGTAGTCGAATTAGGTTCTATTATCAATGGACAATATGAAGTCCTACGTGGATTAACCGGGGGTGAAACTATTGTTAAAAGAGGTGCTTTTAAAATTGATGCTGCTATGCAGATTCAAGCAAATCCATCAATGATGTATCCACAAGCCGGAATCGTGAATGCAGTTCATAATCGCGGCAGCATGAGTGATAACAAAGAAACTCTCCATCAAGGCGACAAATAATGTCCAATCTCCTACCAGAAGATAAAGGCCTTTTAAACGCCCTGATTCGATTTAGCTTAGAGAGAAAGCTGATTGTTTTCATCATTCTAGGTTTCCTTATTTTTGCAGGCTTATCCACATCACCTTTTGATTTTAATATAGGAGTTCCTAGATACGCAGTTCCTGTAGATGCTATCCCTGACATTGGTGAGAACCAACAAATCGTATTTACTGAATGGAATGGTAGAAGCCCCCAAGATGTAGAAGATCAAATCACCTATCCGATGACTGTCCAGCTCATGGGTGTTCCCGGCGTCAAGACAATAAGATCCTATTCGTATTTTGGATTTTCTTCTATCTATGTGATATTTGAAGAGGATGTTGACTTTTATTGGTCTAGGAGTAGGATCCTCGAAAAGCTCAGTAGCTTACCGAGTGGTGTTTTGCCTACAGAAGTTCAACCCACTCTTGGGCCCGATGCGACCGCCTTAGGCCAAGTCTATTGGTACACTCTTGAAGGTCTTGATAGTTTAGGGAACCCAGTTGGAGGTTGGGATTTAGATGAATTAAAAAGTATCAATGACTTTTATATAAAATATGCATTACAGGGAGTCAAAGGTATTGCCGAAGTCGCTTCTGCTGGTGGGATGAACCGAGAATATCAAGTCGATATTGATCCTGATAAACTTCGTCACTTTAATATCTCACTTGAAAAAGTTTACCAGGCGATTTCTGAATCAAATAAAGATGTAGGCGCTCGGACGGTAGAAATTAATAGAGCTGAGTATGTGATACGAGCGAAGGGCTATGTCAAGAATATTGAGGATCTCAAAGCCACCTTGATTGTTGAAAGAGATAATCAGCCAATCATGCTTGACCAAATTGCTCATGTGCATCTGGGTCCGGCACCAAGACGTGGTGCTTTAGATAAAATGGGTGTAGATGT
This sequence comes from uncultured Fibrobacterales bacterium, assembly GCA_963934255.1. Classification (GTDB taxonomy): domain Bacteria; phylum Fibrobacterota; class Fibrobacteria; order Fibrobacterales; family CAWVXU01; genus CAWVXU01. The sequence continues at coordinate 2,848 of CAWVXU010000088.1, read as the reverse complement.
AGCGGGTGGAGTAGTCGTTGTAAGATATGGCGATAACCCTCTTGAAGCAATTAAAGGAATTGAAGCCAAGGTTTTGGAGATAGCCCCTGGTCTACCAAGTCGAATACTCGCTGATGGCACTGTGAGTAAGGTTTCTATTGTACCGTTTTACAATAGAGCGGGTTTAATTAATGAGACTTTAAATACTTTAAAGAGTGCTTTGAGTGAAGAGATTCTTATCACAGTGATTGTAATATTATTTATGCTGGGACATCTGAGATCGAGTTTAGTCATCTCAATATTATTACCTATTGCGGTTTTAATTTGTTTTGTTTTAATGAAAATATTTAATGTGGATGCCAATGTGGTCGCCTTGTCGGGGATTGCTATTGCCATTGGTACCATGGTAGATATGGGGATTATTTTATGTGAAAATATTATTGTCCATCTAGAGAAGGCCAAGGAAAAAGACTCTAAAATCCAAGTGATCTATCTTGCTACCAAGGAAGTCGCCGGTGCAATTCTAACCGCTGTGTCAACTACAGTGATTAGTTTTATTCCCATATTTACCATGACTGCCGCAGAAGGTAAGCTCTTTAAGCCACTCGCTTATACCAAAACCTTCGCCTTAGTGTCGGCACTTTTACTTGGATTAATTGTGATTCCACCATTAGCACTATTGTTGTTTAATAAGGGTAAAAAGGTTCTATCAAAATCAAAGCAAAGAACGAATACTTGGTTTTTACGTGGCCTGCTTATTTTAGCTACAGTCTATCTTTCACATCATTGGATGCCACTGGGACCCAATGCAGGAGAACTAGGGAATCTTTTATTTGTGAGTGGGGTTTTGTATGGGGTCCTCTTGCTCTTTAACTATTTCATCAAGATCTATCCTATGATGCTTCGTTGGTGCCTCAATAACCGAACGATGTTTTTGGCTTTCCCATGTACCTTACTTGTCGGCGGGGTTATCTCTTGGTCCAATACAGGCAAAGAATTTATGCCAGCACTTGATGAGGGGTCTTTTTTACTGATGCCAACTACGATGCCGCATGCGTCTTTTGAAGAAGCCCAAGAGCAGCTTTCAATCCTTGATCAACTCTTGATGACTATACCTGAAGTCGAGCTCGTGGTAGGCAAATTAGGACGTGCTGAATCATCTTTGGACCCAGCGCCTCCATCTATGTTTGAGGTGATTATTAACTATAAGACTGAGTATGCCACAGATAGTGTGGGTATCAGGACAAGGCAATGGCGTAGTCACATCAAAAGCCCGGATGATATCTGGACCGAAATTGTGGGGATGTTAAAGATACCAGGAATGACTTCAGCTCCAAAATTAATGCCTATTGCCGCCAGAATTGTCATGTTACAAAGTGGTATGAGAGGCCCAATGGGTATAAAAGTAAAAGGTCCAGACCTAAAAACAATTGAGGATTTCGGACTTAAACTCGAACAAGAGCTTAAAATGTCCGAAGGTGTTGAGCCTGCCACAGTTATTGCAGACCGTATTGTTGGTAAACCTTATTTGGAATTTAATATCGATCGCAAAAAAGCCGCACGTTTAGGTTTGTCCATCCAGAATGTTCAGATGACACTTATGGCTGCTCTTGGTGGTCGAACGGCAAGTTATACGGTGGAAGGCCGCGAGCGTTACCCGATAAGAGTCAGATATCTACGTGAAGAACGCGATAATATTGAGGCCATGAAAAACGTTCTAATTGCGACTCAATCTGGCGCTCAAATACCTGTATCTCAAGTAGCATCGATTGAATTTAGTCGTGGTCCTATGGTGATTAAGAGTGAAGATGGATTTTTAGTCGGATATGTTGTTTTTGACAAAACTCCAGGGAAGTCAGAAACGGATGTGATTGAAAAAGCACAAAAGCATTTGAATGATAAAATAGCCAACAATCAATTGACTGTGCCAGCCGGTGTGAGTTACAAGTTTACTGGAAATTACGAGAACCAATTGCGTTCAGCTAAAACACTATCCATTGTACTGCCGCTCGCGCTTCTTATTGTCATGTTGATACTGTACCTTCAGTTTGGAAAGTTTTCAACGGTCCTAGTGATCTACACCGGAGTATTTATTGCTTGGTCTGGTGGCTTTTTACTCATTGGTTTATATAACACAGATTGGTTTTTAAACTTTAGTTTTTTTAGTATTGACCTAAGAGAATTATTTCAAATCAGAACGGTCAATTTAAGTGTGGCAGTTTGGGTAGGGTTCATAGCACTTTCAGGTATAGCAACTGATGATGGTGTAGTCATGAGTGAATATATATCCCAACAACTTGAAGCCACGAAATCTTTCGATCGTAAATCACTCTTTGACGCGATTATCAAAGCAGGTGAGAAACGTATCAGGCCATGTATCATGACAACATCAACTACTCTACTTGCGCTTACCCCTGTATTGACCAGTGATGGAAGAGGTTCAGATGTCATGCTTCCTATGTCCATTCCTTCTTTTGGTGGGATGTTGATAGTGATAGTCAGCGTATTTGTCGTACCAGTGCTGACGTCTATTGTCGAGGAGTACAAATTGAAAAAATATTTAAAATAAAATTAAACATTAAAATCGAAAAACGAAATAGTATAAATACCAACTAAGGAAATAGAGTATGAAAAAGTTAAACAACCTCACAGTACTTATAGTTTTATTGTTAACTACAATAATAATGGCGGGAACTAGCCATAGTCATCGACCGAATCAACCGATGAAAATGAAACCAAAATCCACTATCCAAGAAGCGACTGCTAAAACTCAAGCCGAACAGCTGAGTCCTATCGTGTCAGTTCATTTAGATTCGATGTATTCAAACTACTTGAGTATTTCTCATGCATTAGCCCAAGATGATTTCGC
>CAWVXU010000087.1:0-10760 GCA_963934255.1 uncultured Fibrobacterales bacterium | reverse complement strand
GGTTTAAAACTGTCAATGCAGCATACTTAAATGTTTGTTCTACAACAGCTGTAGCGCCGATTTCATCTAGTGTGGCGGTGAGCTCAAGTAGTGCGGCTGTCTCTAGTCTGGCCGTAAGCTCAAGTAGCGTCGAAGTCTCAAGTGAGGCTGCTACTTATACGGTCACTGTCGATGCATCAGTGCCGGCGGGAGTGGATTGTTATGTTGATCAATCAACTACTAGTGGACTTGCCTCAGGATCAACATTCTCAGTACAACTTATCTGTGGTGGTGATTGGGCTACTCACACTTCAAAACAATGGAAGATTGATGGAGTTCATGCCAATTATGGAACATCTACTGCTGTGACCGTCACGAGTGATCTTACGATTAAAGCCTACGTGACTAAATTACAATATACTGTCAATGTGATTGTTGACCCTGCGGGTTCAGCTACTCCGATGGCTAGTAAGACTGTGGACGCAAAAGATAATACATCTATCAGCGTGAGTAATTTGGGTGCCTATACAATGTATGGATGGGTTCATGACCCCATCAATACCTCAATATCTACTGATGAGACAATAATAGGTGATATCACTTATACTGCCATCATGAAAGCCCCAGTTACTGATTGTGATGGTTCTGGTGATTATAGCTCAGAAGCTTCTTATGCTGTAGGGACTCATGTCAAACACAATGATAAATTATGGCAGTGTAATCAATATCAAAATTGTGACGGGGTAACGCCAGGTAGTAATGGTTCAATTTGGATTGAAGAAGAATCTTGTGCAGCAGTCAATACTTGTACGGCTTATACAGCTGGGATTTGTGCTTGGAATGGCTCATCTTATGCTTGCCCAAGTGATAAAATGTCAGATGACGGAACGACTGCATGGAAATGTAATGGCGGGGCTTATTGTCAATTTGGTCCATCTTATGCCGGTAACGCTTGGGGGGCTTGGAGTTCTAGAGGATCTTGTTTCTAAAGCAAGTCAATCATCCATAAACTTTAAAAGCCACTCACCGGAGTGGCTTTTATTATTTTTAATCCAAAGGTGGATTCTCATGCAGCAAATTTTATTCGGATTATTCTTCGCACTATTACTGGGACTCAATGCTTGTTCTGACCAAGATGATTCATCACAGGATGATTCTAAAATCACCCTGACCCATCAAGAGAAAGCTGCCAAAGACTTATCTCCAGGTGACTCAGTCTGGTCTTCCATCGAATCCTCCATCCAATACAATCAAATCATCGCCTTATGGAAATGCGACTCGAATGAAACTCCCACTCAACTTCTTGAGAAGATCTACCTTAATGCCAAACAAGACACCATGGCCAAACTCAGCTTCGATGACTTCAACAAAATCATCGGAATTCAAGCCCGAGTTGCAGATCACAAAGACTTCTATTGGGGCGCCGAGTACGATATTGACTCTGTCCACTATGTGGAAACCAGCGACCTTAAAGCTTATAGAAATGATTCGATAATATGGCGTGAGAGTAGAGTCTTTGGTGCTCCTGATTTTAAGCTGATTGAACGCAAGAGATTGAGTGATCCAGCCAAACCTCTCATCCATGAGAGATTTAAATACGAAAGTAACGGGGCCTTAATACGTCATAAAGACCTTTTACTTGGTGAAACTATCCATTATGATTATCAATATGGCGAGCTCACTAAGGAGTACATTGAAACCAAAGATGGGATGCAAGAGGAAATTATTTATGAATATTCTGATCAAGATGGTGTCCGTATGGGCCGTCAAGATGGCAAATTGATCATTGAGGAAGCGATAGACTCTTTGGGTGTTGTTTTGTCATGGAGAGAGTGGGACGCTCGCGGTAAGGAACATTGCTTTACTTATGTGAAGTAACTTTAATACTCTAATACTCCAATATAAATGCATGGCGCTTCAACCAATGATGCGCCTCACGCTCATGTTTGTCATGACTTCGGACCAATTGATAAAATTTAGCAGAATGATTCATCTCTTGCAAATGAGCCAGCTCATGAATACACAGGCTATCTCGAACCCACTTAGAACAGGCCATGTTTTTCCAATTCATTCGGATAACTTGTTTGGAGCTACAATCCCCCCAACGTCTTGTAAAAGCTTTAATCTCTAGACTCTGATAGTCTAGGTTCATTTGTTCGGACCAGTATTTTAATCGACTGTCAAAGTCTAGTTGTGCTTCGGATTTCATCCACTTTTTGTAGGCTGTATAGATTGCTTGAGTCGTCACTGGACATTTACTCATGATGATGAGTTGTTTTTCTTCATTTTCTTTATTTTCTTCAGTGGCGTGATTGTCATTGACTTGAAAGCGGATCCGTTGACCTTTGTCAAATAAAGTCATTCGCTCATTATCTTTGGCGATGATTTCAAATAATAATGTCCTTTGATGGCCTTTAAAGTAAAGATGACCTGCTCTTTTTTCAAATGCTTCAAGAGGGCTAGGTTGGTGAGTAGATTTGTTTTTTAAATGGTGTTTTTCTATCCATTCAAGTCGAGTATTGACGAAATCCTCTAAGTATTTAAGGGAGACCCGAGTCGGAGCATAAAGTGATATGGCCCCTTTGGCATCCACTTTAATGGCGATTGACCTGCGTTTTTTTGAGTATTTGATAGGGAATTTGAGCTTTTGACCAGACTTGAGTTCAATTTCAAACATTTTTAATTCCCGAGTTCCAATGGTTTTACTAAATTTCGCCAAAATAATGAAGGAGACCATCATGGCCGCACAACAGAAACATAGAAAACCAAACAATCGTCCGAAAACAAATAACGATGCTCCTTCGTCTTCATCTCTTGGCGAAATGCTCGGCGACAAAATGGCCGCAAAGCTTAAAAAGATGACTGAAAGCAACATTAAAGATATGGTCAAAAATGCTCGTAGCAATCCAAAAGTGATTGAAGCTGAGAAAAACTTAAGCAAATAATTTTTAAATCATATTAATTAATTTTAAGAATCTCCTATGTCTACCAAGTCTAGGGGATTTTTTTGTTCATATTGGTAGATTCTATGTAAGTTTTGACCTATAGGTTTGACCACAGTTATAAAGATGAGGGGATATTATGGATTATTATAATTCTGATGACTTAAAGAAATTTGGTGATATAGGCCGAGTGAACAAAGATCTCGGTGATAAATTTTTTGACTATTATGGATCTGTGATGAAAGAAGGTGCTTTAAGCGCTCGAGAAAAGTCACTGATTGCATTAGCTGTTTCACATGCTTTAAAATGCCCTTATTGTATTGATTCTTATTCTAAAGATGCCCTCGATAAAGGTTCCGATGAAGAACAAATGTCTGAAGCCGTTCACGTGGCAGCAGCAATCGCCGCCGGCGTGACACTAGTGCACTCAGTACAAATGATGAACAAAATTGATGATTTAGAGCTGTAATGGATATTTCAAAACAACTTTCTGCATTAAGTAAGGCATCTCCGACCTTTTTAGAAAAAGTAGAAGCACCTCTGATTGCATCTGATGTAAAAGTCTTTCAGATTAATATTGGGAAATGGTGTAATCAGGCCTGCCAGCATTGCCATGTCGACGCTTCACCTATTCGGACTGAAGATATGGATGAGGCCACAGCTCTGCAATGTTTAAAGCTGATAGAGTCTTGGGATACGATTGAGACGGTTGATCTTACCGGCGGTGCCCCTGAAGGTCACGCTCAATTCAAAACTCTCGTACGCGGCGCGCGTGCTCTTGGCAAAAACGTCATTGATCGATGTAATCTGACAATTTTAACCGAACCAGGCTACGAATGGCTTGGACCATTTCTTAAAGAAAATCAAGTTGAAGTCGTGTCGTCTTTACCACACTTCGCTGCTAGACGTACGGATAAGCAGCGTGGAAATGGAGTTTTTGAACGCTCAATCCAAGGTCTTCAAATTCTCAATGATTTAGGATATGGAGTTGATCCAGAGCTTCCTTTGCACCTGGTCTATAATCCTTCAGGCATCTTATTATCAGGTAATCAATCCGAACTTCAAAAAGAGTTTAAGACCAAGCTTTTTGAGCAGTTCAATGTCAAATTTAACGACCTTTATTGTATCAATAATTTACCGGTCAACCGTTTCCTAGAATCCCTACTTCGCGCAGATAAATACGAAGCTTACATTGAGACGTTGATGAACGCTTATAACCCGGCTACTGTTGAAGGTCTGATGTGTAGACATCAAGTCAATGTATCTCATGATGGTAAAATTTATGATTGTGATTTTAATCAGATGCTAGATCTTCCTATAGTAGGGAGTCCAACAGTTTTTGATGTAGATATAAGTAAGGTTCAAGGTCGTTCTATCTTGACGATGGATCATTGTTATGGCTGCACAGCCGGTGCTGGTTCGAGCTGTGGTGGCGAGTTAGTTTAATTTCCCTAGCCAAAGAAAAGCGTTGCAATAATAATTGCTGCGACAATCCCAACACCATCAGCAATAAGCCCACACTGAACTGCGTGTCTGGTGTGTTTGATTTTGACTGAGCCAAAGTAGACGGCAATAATAAAGAAAGTGGTATCGGTTGCGCCTTGGAAGGTAGAGGCTAGTCGAGCTGAGAAGCTATCGGCTCCAAATGTATTAATCGTATCCACCATCATACCGCGAGCTCCACTGCCCGATAATGGTTTCATCATCGCAGTAGGTAGAGCGTTGACGATCTCAGTATTCCACCCGAAGTAAATGAACGCCGCCTTAAACCCATCCATGATTAAGTCCATGGCACCGGATGCTCTAAATACAGCTATGGCGACTAATATGGCCACGAGATAGGGAATAATCTGAACGGCGATTTGAAACCCCTCTTTGGCACCTTCAATAAAGCTTTCATAGACATTGACTTTTTTATATGCAGCGAGCCCCACAAATCCTGTGATGATACTCATAAGGAGTAAAGAAGCGATGAGTTGTGATGTTGATTCTAATTCACTGCCTTGCATACTCATAAACCAACTCAGTAGCGCGGCAATCACTGCGGTCATGATCCCTAATCCGATAAGGATTGGTTTTTGTAATAGGTTGATTTTTTGGTAAGCACTCACCGCCAGAAGTCCGGCAAGAGTTGAGAAATAAGTGGTCAGTAAAATAGGTAAGAAGATATCACTCGGGTTGGCAGCGCCTAACTCAGCGCGATAAGCCATGACGCTAATAGGAAGTATGGTCAGTCCTGATGTATTGAGTACGAGGAACATAATCTGAGCATTTGAGGCTCGATCAGGGGTGGGGTTGAGCTCTTGCAGCTCCTTCATCGCTTTCAGTCCAGCTGGAGTTGCGGCATTATCAAGCCCGAGCATGTTGGCAGCAAAATTCAGCATGATTGAGCCGTAAGCTTTGTGACCAGCAGGGATTTCAGGGAAAAGTTTGGAGAAAAATGGAGAAACAATGCGAGAAAGAATTTGTACAGCACCGCCATTTTCACCGACTTTCATCAAACCAAGCCAAAGAGTTAAGACTCCGGTCAGTCCCAGACAAATTTCAAAGGCTGTTTTGGACATGGAGAATGTTGAGTCGACCATTTTTTGAAAAATATCTATTTCACCAAAAAAAATAAGACGTACTAGCCCGGTTACAAAAGCGGCTAGAATGAAAAATATCCAAATTAAATTTAAAACCATAATAGACTTTCTAAAGATGCTTGATGAGCGGTGTCAGTCTTCTTTATCAAATGTGTAAAGAAGGGCTGCCACTTTTGATTGAGTTCCTCACGAGAAAGACTTTCGAGCTCGAGTGTAATTAAAGCGAAATTATTTTCTTCACACCAAGTGCCAAAAGAACCTGGTGTGGCGTAACCTACGCCACGGACGATCGGGAGGCCACTGACTCGGTGCATGGCTTGGGCGATTTGTTGTTGGGTTTCAGAATTGCCATTGAGGTCGATGCAACCCAAGGGGGAGTGGATGGAAATAATACAATCGGGTTGATTGGATTCGACCCAAGATTTTAAGCTTCGCGTTTCAGGTTCAGAGCCGGGGGTCAGTCCTGGGGTCAAATAAGGTAAGCGTGGATCATCCATCGTTTGTTTGATTGCAACGACTTGACTTTGCCATTCCTGAGTAGGCCAGTTACGATTGAGGTCGACTCCTCGAGAGTTTCCTCTTGTGCCGGCAATCGAGCCATCGGGATTGGCATTGAGTATAATAGAGACATTAGGGCGAACGCCCTGAATTGATCGAATACTCCTTGATAAAAGCTGTAAGCCTTCACTTTCATCCCCATGGTGAGAGGCTATGATGAGAATTTTGGGTTGGTGTTGAGAAGTAAACTGACTAAATATTTCAAGTTCATGCCCTTGGGTGGTTTGACCTAGAGAAGTGACCCCTTCTTTATACCAATCAGGCAAGAGGCCTTTTGTGGAGTAGGGGGCTTGATTAAGGAGTTGTCCTGGATACGGAGCAATATTGATGATATATTCTTGATAAAACTTTTCAACCCAAGTGGTCAAATCTCTGTTTTCAAATGTCAGAGGCGGATTTTCTCTCAAAGCTTTTTCAAGGTCTGTCGCTTCAAATTGAGCTAGGAGATGTTGACTGAGTGGAGCAAAGCTCAAATGCCAGGGTTCATTATTATAACCGGTAGTTTCCATCGGGCGAGGCGAGCTATAAGGTCTGTAAAACCCGGGGTTGTTTTCAGAATTCAACCATTTGTCAAGCCAAAGTCCTAGTTGAGACATGGGTCCTTGGGGTTCGTATTCGCTTGGAATGAGCTCAACATCTTGAATATCCATCGCATTTGCATCATAGATATCAAAGTCTGTACCCCAATGATGCCGGCTTGATCCAGGTAGAGCGGACCAATTTAAAATCGCCTTCTGAATCTGTGTTTGGCTGAGGCTGCTAACATCTAAATGCTGACTATTTAAGTCTAATAAAGGTGCTTGACCACCTACCTTTTTATTCCAGATTTGAGACTGTTTGTCGAAGGATCTCCAGGCGGAAACTAAGCGCAGTTCTATACCAGCCAATGCGGCATGTTCTTTCATAATACAGTAATGGGAAATCACCCCACGATGTAAGAGATGATCGGGCTCAAAAGGAACCGGTCGGAGAGGGCTCGTGTCTTGACCCAAAAGAAGCTTTTTCATATTAATAAGGTAACAAATATTCTAAATTGGAATTGACTTTTAAATAGTGGTTTAAAACCTGCTCACCCAAGTTTTTACTAGAAAAATTCAAAGATATGTCTGATTTTGATTCCAATGAATATCACAACCCCAAACGGCCCCGAGACCCGAAGGCGATTCGCAAAATAAGTCCACTTCCAGAAGTGACGCGGAAATTTTGTTATCGGTGTTGGAAGGCCGGAGATCTTTGTCTTTGTTCTCAAATAGTCCAGGTTCGGAATACTTTAGAAATTGGGATTGTTTTTCATCCAAGAGAATACAAGAACCCGATTAATACCGGTCGCCTCGCCTTCTTGTCTCTTGCAAAAGCATGGTGCGCAACTGGTGTTGAGCTGGACGATATTCAGGAGTACCAAAAGAATTTAGCCCGATTTAAACCAGGTGAAATTGGATTGATGTATCCATCTGATGATGCTCAAGATTTGGCTGAAGCTCCTGCTGATTTGAAATGCTTAATCGTCGTTGATGGAACTTGGAATGAAGCCAAGAAGATGATTCATCGAACTCCTTCTATGAAGTCTATGCCTCATTTTAGATTTACCCCGCCGAGTGAATCAAATTATCGCATTCGCAAAGAACCGGCGCCTCATTGTGTGTCGACGATTGAGTCCGTTGTCACAGCACTTCGAGCTTATGATTCAGGTTTTGAAGTTTCGGCGCCCCCGGCTTTAGCTATATCCTCATCTTCAGAAGTAAAATCAACTAAAAACTCTGTGTCCATCGACATCTCCAATCAATCCCGAACGCCTTATTTTGAGCTCCTAGATATCTTTGATAAGATGGTAGATAACCAACTCGAATGTCAAAGAAGTAAAACTCTATCAAGGCATAAAGATCGGGCTCAGAGAAGAGAAGAAACTTTTCGTACAGGTGCTTTGAATTGGCTTCATTTGAGTATGAATATTAAGCAGAGAAGCTTTATTGAAGCCAACATGAGTGAAGACGAGTACCTCAATCAATTAGAACATTTTAAGAGCCCCGAAGCCGTGGTTGAGTGGATAAAGGCAAGACAACAAGAGCAATTAAAGCTCTAAAAAACTATCTTTGTGCAATGATGTTGATTTTAAGTTTAATACCGCTATGGTTCGGTCCGCTATTATTTAGTCGGATTCGTCGGAACTCACCATGGATTAGCTTCCTTGATGGTTTTATTTTTGTGTCTCTTGTGGGCCTACTTTTCTTTAGTATTATCCCTGAGTCCCTAGAAGTCAGTGGAGCGTGGGGCCTTGTCAGTTTAGCTGTCGGGATGTGGCTACCAGTGGTCATGGAGAGAGTTTTCAAAGTCAATGAGACATCAACTCACTTGGCCTCTTTTGTCTATGTGGGTATTGGACTTTCTCTTCACGCAGCACTTGATGGCACCATGCTTGCAGAGATGTCTGATTTCAGTGAGCATCAGACTGGTGAGATGTTGGGCATAGCTGTAATTTTACATCGGATCCCTCTTGGATTTGGTTTGTGGTGGCTCGTGAGACCACATTTTGGTAACCGTCTGGTGCTTTGGCTTTTGTTCTGGATGACGGGTGGTACTTTAGTCGGTTATTATGGGGTGAACGAGATTGTCAATTTCTTCCCCGCCCAGATTATTCAGTGTTTTCAGGCACTTGTAGCAGGCTCTTTACTTCATATTATTTTTCATAACACCTTTCAGCACAGTCATTCATCTCAAGACCAAGAACACCAGTGTCATCATGATCATGAGCCTGACCAATTCCATTGGGTAGAGGTTGTTGGTAATGTCTTTGGTTTCATCGTTCTGATTGGTGCCGTGATGGGGCATCAATTTGTCCATGATTATCATGCTGAGGCTGATGAAGCCATGGGTGTGGGGATGATTCTTTATGTACTACTCGGGTGGAGTGCTCCTCTTTTTTATGCGTTTTTTGCCATGAACAAGTCGATTCTTAAAAGCAAAGAACTCAGCGCCGGCTCGATGTTCAAACGATTTAGTGCTTTTCATCTCTTTGCTGTTTTACTCACGAGTTTGATCATTACCGCATTCGGAGATTCGGCCGATTCTGTAAATCATTTTATCGAAGAGCTTCATCATCTGCCATTATGGGGGATGGTGATGAGTAGTGTGAGTGGGATATTAACTGTGGTTTATCTTTATTTGATGCTATCCAAAGGTGTCAGAAGTTATTTCCGCCAGTTTTTCTAGATCTCATCTCATATCCTTTTCCAAATTCACAAAAAAGGCTCACCATCTATACGGCGAGCCTCCCTTACTCCCTTACTTCCTTTCAACTAATGAACTTGACGACTATTGTAATTTGTTTTTTCAATGACAGCAGCAACTTGCTCAGGGTAAATTGACTGAGCTTGAGATACCAGTTTAAGGAATTCAGTTCGGTCTCCACCTTGGTCTTGATCTAAAGCCCCTTGAGCCATTTTGTGAACTTGATTCCACGATATTACTATGTGTTTTGAGTGAGAAATCTTCATTCCAAATGCCGCAACCGCTGCTGAGAACCTAAAGTCAGGGCTCATTTTTTCCCACGGGCGATTTTGGTCTTTGATGTTGGTGACAATCAATTTTGATTTTGTTTCTTTAGGTTCTTTATAGCGAAACTTGAGGGTCATCAGTTCGCCGGAATTTGATCTCTTGGATTGAGATGCACGTTGGTATTTTAAAGGGTCAACACTACTTGCTAATGTTGTTTCAGAGCCTACTGGAGTGATTTCATATAATGCCGTAACTGTGTGTCCTGCACCTAGTTCACCAGCATCTTTTTTGTCATTGTTAAAATCCTCTTTATTGAGTTTGCGATTGACATAACCAATCAGGCGATAAGCAGCAACTTTTTGAGGGTTAAATTCAACCTGGATTTTCACATCTTTTGCAATAGTAAACATGTTTGCTCTCATTTCTCTGACGAATACTTTGTCGGCTTCTTTGTCATTATCGATGTAGAAGTAATTACCGTTACCGGCATTGGAAATTTCTTCCATACGACCGTCTTTGTAATTTCCCATACCAAATCCACAGATGGTCAAAAAGATATCCTGATCACGTTTTGATTTAATCAATTTTACCAAGTCGGCTGAACTTGAAGTCCCAACATTAAAGTCACCATCGGTAGCTAGGATGACACGGTTATTACCATCTTCGATGAGGTTTTTCAAAGCTACATCATATGCAAGTTGAATCCCTGCTCCACCGGCTGTAGAGCCACCAGCTTGTAGGTGATTTAATGAGTTCAAGATAGTCTGTCTTTGTGAAGCGGGAGTTGAAGGAAGAACGAGTCCAGCAGCACCTGCATAGGCGACAATAGCAACTCTATCTTGAGGTCCTAATTTGGTCAAAAGTTTTGCTAGCGATCTTTTTAATAGTGGTAACTTATTTGAATGATTCATTGATCCCGAGACATCTAATAAGAAAACAAGATTAGAAGCTTTCACATCATCGTAATCAAGTGTCTTACCTTGGATGCCAATGTGAACAAGTTTGTTGGCCGAGTTCCAAGGGCTTTGTGCAACTTCTGAAATGATGCTAAAGGGGTGTTTACCTTGAGGTGCCGGGTAGCTATAATTAAAATAATTAATCATCTCTTCGACTCTCACACTACCTTCAGGTAGAGTTTGTCCACGATTCAGCATACGACGAGCATGAGAATAAGATGCGTTATCTACATCAATACTAAAGGTCG
>CAWVXU010000086.1:0-10800 GCA_963934255.1 uncultured Fibrobacterales bacterium | reverse complement strand
CCTACAGTTTATCATTATGCTCATATTGGAAATTTTAGAGCCTATTTATTTGAAGACTTCCTTCGCCGAACTTTGGAATACTTCGACTTTGATGTCAATCATGTAGTCAATATTACAGACGTGGGTCACTTGACTTCAGATCAAGATGATGGCGATGATAAAATGGATGTCGCAGCCAAACGCACAGGTAAATCTGTCTGGGAAGTTGCTGATTTCTATACTGCAGAGTTCATGAAGGATTGGAAACGCCTTGAACTGGTCGATCCAACGACTTGGTCCAAAGCGACAGACCACATTAAAGAACAAATTGAACTTGTACAAAAACTTGAAGAAAAAGGATATACCTACATCACATCTGATGGGGTGTATTTTGATTCTCAAAAATTTGAACGATATGGTGAGTTTGCTAATCTTGATATCGAGGGCCTACAAGGTGGGTCTCGAATTGAAATCGGCGAAAAGAAATTTATTACTGACTTTGCGCTTTGGAAGTTTTCTCCTCTAGATACCAAACGTGGTATGGAATGGGATTCACCTTGGGGAGTGGGGTTTCCTGGTTGGCACATTGAGTGCTCAGCTATGGCGATGCACTACCTTGGGGAGACACTAGATATTCATTGTGGTGGCTCAGACCATGTACGTATCCACCATACCAATGAAATAGCACAATCTGAATGTGCCACAGGTCAAAAATACAGCCGTTTTTGGATGCATGTAGAGTTTTTACGTATGGGTGATGATGGTAAAATGTCCAAATCCAAAGGCGAACTTTTAACTCTAGATACCTTGTTAGAAAAAGGTTTCCACCCTTTGGACTATAGATACTTTGCTCTTAATGCACATTATCGTAAGTTTTTAAATTTTTCATGGGAAGCCATGGAATCTGCTAAAACATCCCGAGGAAGTTTACACCAAAAAGCCTTTGAATTTATTCAAGGTGCTGGTAAAATTGAATCTCCTCAGGCTATTTCTTGGCATGAACAATTTAAAGCCGCAGTTGGCGACGACTTAAACCTGCCTTCGGGACTAGGTTTGCTCCATCAGGTACTGAAAGATGCAGACCTTTCCGCTGCAGAAAAAGGTGCCTTGGCAGTTGACTTTGACGCTGTCTTAGGCTTACAATTAGCGCAAGAGTTTCAAAAAGCTCCAACAACTTCTAGTATTGATGAATCTCTAATTGAGCGCCTTCTTCTAGAACGAGTTGAAGCCAGAGCAAATAAAGATTTTGCAAAATCCGACGCTATCCGTGATCAATTTGACATTATGGATATTGTTATTAAAGATTCACCTCAGGGAACTACCTGGGAATTAAAATAATCAGGGTGTTTAGAATTTTGTATTTAAAACACTAGACTTTAAACGAGAGATATCGATGATTAAATTGCATGATGAAAAAGAAGACGAAGAGAAAAAAGACGACAAAGCTCCTGAATCGAGTTTTGATAAAGATCAGAATGATTACTTTTTAAATAACCGGCGCATCTTTTTGTGGAAAGGTGTGGATGACGAAACTGCTCAGAAAATTGTCCAGCGTCTCCTTTATCTAGACTCACTTAATAATGAAGATATCACACTTTTCATCAACTCACCAGGTGGAGTTATTTCAAGTGGGCTCGCAATTTATGATGCTATGCAAACAATCAAGTCTGATGTTCGCACAGTAGTGACAGGGCAAGCCGCATCTATGGGCGCTGTTCTTCTATGTGCGGGTGCTCCAGGTAAAAGAATTGCTTGGAAACATTCTCGTATCATGATTCATCAGCCGCTTATCCAAGGTCAATTTTATGGTCCAGCAACGGATATTGAAATTCAAGCAGAAGAGATGCTTCGGGTGCGTCACTCTTTGAATGCCATACTTGCAGAGCACTCAGGAAAAAGTGAAAATCAAATTGAAATTGATACTGACCGAGATAACTTTATGTCAGCAGATGAAGCAACTACTTATGGCCTAATTGATAAAGTGGAAAACTTCCTTTAATTTTGATGAGACGCTTATGAATCCAGATGCAAAATTAAAATATCTGAGTATTATTGATAGCCTTGGGCAGATACCTACATTACCTGTGGTTGTTTCTCAATTATTAAAGGTAATTAATCACCCTCATTCTGGTGCCGACAACGCAGCCACCTTGGTTGAAAAAGATGTAGCTCTTGCATCAAAAGTATTAAAGCTCGCCAATTCATCTTATTATGGAATCCCTAGAACCATCAATAGTATCAAATCTGCAATAGTCATTCTTGGCTTTAGCACGATTAAATCTTTGGTACTTTCCTCTAGTGTTCTCAAAATTTTTGATGACAATGGTGAAGGTAAAGGGGCATTTGATAAAAATGCTTTTTGGAATCATTCGATTGAAGTAGCTATGATGTCTAAATCAATTGCTCGACTCTCAAGGTTTAAGGCTATTGATGGAGATCTCGCATTTTCAGGTGGTCTTTTACATGATATTGGTAAACTAATATTAGCTCAGTATTCTGGTCCTGATTATCAAGAAGTACTAGACGCTGCTGTCTTAGGTGATAAAACAACTCAAGAACTAGAAAAAGAATTAATTGGAATCACCCATTGTGAAATTTCAAGTATGCTGCTTGAGCGTTGGGGTATACCAGAGTCATTACAAATCCCTGTTAAATTTCATCAGGAACCAAGAGAAGCACCTGAGTATCAAGAGCTTTCAAAAATTTTATATGTAGCTGATCATCTTAGTAAGCTAAATGAATCTTCTTGCATCAAGGGTGAGAAGCTACTTGAATTTGATTCAAGTATTTTGGATGACCTTGGAATTAATAAAACTCCAAAAGATCTATTAGAACATATTCGAGGTGACCTCAGTGAAGTAGCTGAATTCATCGCTCTCATTCAAGGAAGTTAAAATGGGCTTTTTTAATGCCATCAAAAAGGGTTTAACCAAAACTCGTGACACCTTTATTCAAGAAGTACAAAACATCGTCGGTGGTGGTAAAGTCACTGAAGAGATGCTTGAAAATTTAGAAGAACAACTGATTCGTGCCGACATCGGAGTTGAACCATCATTTATGATGGTCGACGCTCTAAGAGATCGTGCCCTTGGCAAGTCTATTAGTACCGAAGAAGCACTTGATTTGATGAAAGAAGTTGCATCCGAGATGTTAATGGAACGAGGAGACTTTCCTTGGGACTCAAATGGACCTCATGTGATTTTAGTAATCGGTGTCAACGGCGCCGGTAAAACAACGACTATCGGCAAACTCGCACACAGGTATAAGTCTGAAGGCAAAAAAGTCGTACTAGCTGCCGGTGATACTTTTCGCGCTGCAGCAATTGAACAACTAGAAGCATGGGCTGAACGATCTGATGTTGATTTAGTCAAACATCAAGAAGGTTCTGATGCAGCAGCGGTCGCATTTGATGCATACGAAAGTGCCAAAGCCAAAAAAGCTGATGTACTTATCGTTGATACCGCAGGTAGACTTCACAACAAATCTCACCTCATGGATGAGCTTGTAAAGGTTGTTCGGATTCTTCGAAAACACGATGAAACACTCCCTCATGAATGCCTACTTGTAATAGATGGCAATACAGGGCAAAACACAATTAACCAAGTCAAGTCTTTTAATAAAGGAATTCCCCTCAATGGTTTAGTCGTAACTAAACTCGATGGGACAGCCAAAGGTGGATCGGTGCTTTCAATTTCTCGAGAGTTAAAAGTTCCTATACAGTGGCTAGGGCTTGGTGAAAAGGTTGAAGATTTGGTTCCATTTTCTAAGTCAGACTACTTAGATGGACTATTCAAAGAAAACATCTTTGAGACTACCAACGAAGAAATAGAGTCCACGAATTAATGAAGAAACTATTGAAAACACTTATCGGCTTTATCCTCATCGCCTCACTGATCGGTGGGGTTTTTGTGTTTTATAGCCTTAATTCTACTCACGCGATGGCTTATGGAATTAGAAAAAAAATTGGTATCTCATCTCAAAGTTGGAACTCAGACCTGGTCTCTTCTTATGCTGAACTTCGACTGGCGACTAAAAGGTTAGGCCAAAGATCGCCTAAAGCTCAGGCCACAAGACTTGCTATTTTAAAAAACTATAACTTCACTCCTGACTCCTATGAAAAAGCAGTTCAAACTTTGAAGGATGACTATCGTTCGTGGAATGATTTTCAAGAGGCTGTAGTCAAGAAATTCCAAGATCTCGAAAAAAACATCCGAACAAATTCAAAACAAAAATTAAAGCGGAAAAAGAATGTTGAGAAAATCGATAGAGATGACTCTATTAAAACCAAACGATCTAATGCAATCCAGTCTCAACTCAGATCATCTTCTCCATTCAATCCAAAGTATAAGTTACCAACACCTATGGAAGAGGTGAAATAATGAGAATTTTACTTATCTTAGCCATTCTCTCAGTTTCATGCTCAGTTAGGGATCTTGAGCCTCAAAAAGAATCTGCCTTTAAAGTGAAATGGCATACATTTTCAGAAGGCCATGCCTTAGCCTTAAAGACCAAAAAACTCATCTTTATGGACGTTTTTGCGGATTGGTGTTATCCTTGTAAAGTAATGGATTATGATGTGTTTAATCAAAAAGAAATCAGTGACTATCTAGAAAAAAACTTTATTTCTATACGAGTTGATTATGAAAATGATATCCCTCTAGCGTGTGGTGGTAAACTTAAGGACGCAAAACTTTGTCTTGATGAAGATTGGAGGGCAAGTGGCCAAATAAGCGCCTTACCCTTTCTTGCAATTCTGAGCTCAGACGGCCGAAGAATCTTCTCTCACACAGGTCAAATGAACAAACAAGATTTACTTCTCGTTTTACAAGAGATTGTTTTAGAGTATGATTAATGAATATTCTATTTGGTTTTGGGCTTTTATTATATCAGCAGCCTCCCTCATACACACTTATTTACTTTTCCCCATTTTACTCAAAGCAATTGTTTATCTAAAACTTGACTCATCCTCAGTGAAAAAAAGTGACGACCACATAACAGCGAGCATAGACCAAAATGATTTGCCAAAAATAACTGTGATCGTTGCAGCATATAATGAAGAAAGCATACTCGATTCAAAAATTTTAAATTTTGAAACACTGAATTACCCTCGAGATAAACTTGAAATAATAATTGGCTCTGACGGCTCAACTGATAGAACTGAAAAAATTTTGCAGCAAGCTCCTTCGTTTATTACCTCCGTGATCAATCAAGATAATTTAGGTAAAGCAGCGGTACTAAATCAACTAGTGGAATTAGCTAAAGGTGAAATATTAGTTTTCTGTGATGCCAATACAATCCTACTTGAAAATACTTTACTGAAGCTATCCCAACATTTTATAAATCCAAAAATTGGTTGTGTATCAGGCCGATTAATATTAAGGGACTCAGGTGATTATAGTTTAAGTGAAGGTGAATCAATTTATTGGACAATGGAATCTGAAATTAAACGTCTTGAGAGTAAGCTAGGTGTTCTGATGGGTGTCAATGGAGCATTATACGCCCTGCGTAGCGAACTATTTGTTCAAATCCCCACATACAAACCTGTGATGGATGATTTTTGGGTCTGTATTAAAGTACTTAGGCAAAATTATCAGGTATTGTACGAGACTGCAGCTATTGGCATAGAGACTACATCTGCAGATGCGCTAGGCGAGTTTAAACGAAAAATCAGAATTGGCCAGGCTAACTTCAATTTTCTCCCCCATTTTATGATGCTACTGAGACCCTGGGCACCTGTTCAAGCAATCACTTTCTTTTCTCATAAATTATTAAGATGGCTTGCTCCTCACTTTTTATTAATAATGCTTGTGTCAAGTTTTGCAATACAAAATTTTGGTTTTACTATTTTTGGTTTATTACAACTGATGTTCTATTTAATTGCATATCTGTCCTACCTATTAGAAAGCTCTTCTCGTAAGATTCCTTTTGGGGGAACGGCTTATTATTTTAGTGTAATGAACTTGGCGTTATTAATTGGTTTCTTCCAGGCTTTTAAACCTTCAACAGGTGGAGCATGGGAAAGGGTTCCTAGAAATGAAAAAAACTAAAACATTTTGCATGATACTTTTAGTCAGTATCATCACACTACAATCACAAGCTTGGTCTGCATCTGCTTTATCATTTCAAGTCGGCTCTATTCAAGAAAAAAATGACTGGTCTGAACAAAATATTGACTTTGCTGCACACTATTGGCACCAGTGGGATCAAATGGTGTTTTTTGGGCTAGGTACTGGTGTCCAACAATACGGAGATGACAAATATTACCCCGCACTTGGATCCATGCTACTCAGACTCCCTATTGGACGGACATTTTTACCCATTGCTACAGGTGATTGGGGTTATTTATTTGGACCAGAACATCAATTCACTTGGAAATTAGGTGGTGGACTTGACATGAAACTGGGGGATGACTCAAGTGTTATTTTGATGAGTGGATTTCAGAAGTTCATGGATCGAAAATGGAAATCTCAAGTATATATTCGCCTCGGTGTTTTACTTGAATTTTAAAAGCCAAGATATTGATTCTCAAGGAATAAAACTCCACCTTCAGTTGTTTTCTCCAGAAAAACTGCCTCAAAATTTCAAAACTCAAATTCTTGACTTCTATCGATGTGTATGGCCTTGGGGCTTTCGCGGCCCCGATCAATTTAGAGATTGGATCACTGGAACTGCAGATAAACCCAAACATCTCGTTCTATCTAAGGGTGATATATTAGTTGGAGCTCTGACGATTGTTGAAAGATCTATCGAGATTGGACTTTGCGTAAAAGGCTACGGTTTTGAACTGGTCACAGGTGTTACCGGTGTTATTATTTATCCTAATTTCCAAGGTCAAGGTCTTGGCAAAATAATGGTCCAAGAAGGCCTTAAGCTATGTCAAGAAAAGAGTCAAATCACTCTCTTTCATTGTGAAGAGAGTCAAAAAGGTTTTTACGAAAAATGTGGGATGACGAGTATTTCAAATCTCCAGGTATTCGAAGGCCCAACAACGGAACCTAGCGAAACAAAAGGGGTTATGATGGCTTTGGCTAAAAATCAGAAGCTCGTAAGTTCTTTAGCTTCTAGCTCAGAATCTCTTTATTTTGGATTATATACCTGGTGACTGGACATTATTCAAATTTATATTTCATTTGGTTATGACTCCTCAACCGCTTAGTTTAAGGTAGAAGGCTATCAATGAATCAACGACAAACCGAAGTCAAAGCGAGCCGACAAGGAACACTTTGGGTGCTTATTTTCCTCTTTTTACTGACGGGTGGAGCTTTTTCACGCATTGGACATTCTTTAGCTGATACTTTGGCTCTTTTTAAATAAAGCTTTATCTTTGACTCTGCCCTTAAAAGCAAGGTAGCTTAGGGCTGTCTTGCTATCTTTTTATAAAAATCTTATTAAGGTATTAAATGAGTGAAATATTAGCACCTGTTGGAAATATAGACATGGCTCAAGCTGCAGTTCACAATGGAGCAAGTGCTATCTATGTGGGATCCCCCGGTTTAAATGCTCGTGGTCGAACCATTGATTTCTCACTCGAAGAACTTCGGGAATTAATTGATTTTTGCCATCTTCATGAAGTCAAAGTTTTTATGGCTATGAATATCCTCATTTTTGAACGTGAACTTCAGGCGATGGAAAACTATTTACGTGACATTTTGTCACTTTGCCCAGATGCTTTAATCGTGCAAGATGTAGGCCTAATTAAACTAATTAAAAAAATCGCCCCAAATCAAGTCATTCACGCATCGACTCAAATGACAGTGTCATCAGCCGAAGCCATTGCTGAGACAGAAGATCTCGACCTCAAGCGCTATGTACTTTCTAGAGAAATGAGTCTTGATGAAATCAAACAAGTTCGTAAAAATACCGAAAAAGAATTAGAAGTCTTTGTCCATGGAGCGCTTTGCGTTAGTTACTCAGGTCAATGCCTAACGAGTGAATCATTTGGGGGGCGCTCTGCCAATCGAGGACAATGTGCTCAAAGTTGTCGACTAGATTATGAACTCTATGTTGATGGAGAACAAAAAGAACTCGGTGGTAAAAAGTACCTATTTTCACCACAAGATTTATGTGGGATTGATGAAGTTCCAGACCTTGCTGCAATTGGAGTTGACTGCTTTAAAATTGAAGGACGATTAAAATCACCCGAGTATGTCGCATCTGTCGTTAAAAATTTCTACAGAGCAATTGAGAACTCAGAAAATGCTGTGCCAGAAGTTCAGGCTGTGATTAAACAAGATAATATCGTTCACAAAGAAAGTACTAAAGATAAAGCTAGCCCATGGAAAGTCAAAAAGAATTTAATTGATAACAATGGAGTAAGCAAAGAAGAAATGGCTTCAACATATAGCCGTGGTCTATACCCTGGCTGGTTGCATGGCGTAAAGCACCAAGAGTTAGTGGCTGGAACCTATAGTTCCAACCAAGGATTTCTTATAGGTAAGGTTTTACGCCCTGTCTTTAAAGATTTAAAGGGTCCTGTTGTTGAAGCGGAACTAGATTATAGTCTATCGCCAGGTGATGGTGTTTTGTTTTTTGACCCGAGGAGTGGTCGTAAAGTGGGGGGGCGAGTTTTCTTTATGAAAGGCGACGCGATTGGATTTAGTCGAGATATGGATATGGGTGAACTTCGAAAAGTAACGCCGAATTGGGAAATTTTCCGCAGTAGCTCTCCTAAAATTGAAGCCTCTTTACAAAAGACTTGGAAAGATAAATCGCTACAAAAGTCTGTCCCTCTTTTTGTTGAACTCAGTGCAGAAATTGGTCAACCAATCCATGTCAAGGCGTGGGTCAGTCAAGACCTAAAAGTTGAAGTCATGAGTGAGTTTATCTTGGAAGCAGCACAAAGTAGAGAATGGGGTCAAGAGGATTTTGAGAAAGCACTCAGTGCACTCAGTGGTTCGGCTTATCATTTGGAAAATCTGAATATTATAAAACTAGATGCTGTATTTATCCAAAATAAATTAATGAGGAAATTTAAACAATCAATATTAGAAGCATTATCCATAGAGCGCCTCCTCAGGATAAACCCTTGTGTTGAAACTAAAATAAACTTCCCTATTCACACCAAAGACCAATCTCACCTTTCGTTAAAACTACTCGTACGCAAAGAAAGCCAATTAGATCAACTACAAGCTTTAGAGCTTGATACTGTTATCATGGATTTTGAATTTGGCAAAGATTACAAACCTGGCTTAGCAAAGATTAAGGAGATGGGTTATCGCACGGGTATTGCTACTCTTCGTGTTTTCAAACCAGGTGAAGACCATCATTTAAAAGTAATTAAGTGGCTCAAACCCGATGTCATCCTCATCAGAAATTTAGGTGCTCTTCATTGGCTCAAAGAAAATATGGACATAAGCCAGACTCAACTCATTGCCGATTATAGTTTCAACATCACCAATTCCATGACAGCTCAGTGGATGATTGATCATCATTTAAAAACATTGCACCCAGCCCATGATTGCAACAAAGATCAGCTCCTCGATTTGATTCAACAGTTTGGTGCGAGTCCTTGGGAAATTTCTTTACACCATTATATGCCGACATTCCACATGGAACACTGCGTCTTCGCCGGATTTCTTTCAAATGGAAACTCTGTCAAAGACTGTGGCAAACCATGTGAGCACCATGAAGTTGAAGTTCGCGACCACAAAGGCGCTAAACACTTCCTAAAGTCCGATCAAGAGTGCAGAAACACTATGTTCAACGGAACACCACAATCAGCTTCAAAAATCGCACGCGAGCTTCTAGACTATGGTGTCACTCAATTTAGATTAGAAGCACTTCTTGAAGACAGCAAAACCTTAGCTGAAAAAGTTCGTGGCTATTCTGATTTGATTCATGGACGAATTAGCTCTGAAGACCTTTATGAACAACTTGGGGTGGTAGAGAAATATGGAATCACCGAAGGACAGCTTTTTAATAACACTCCTTTTCAAGATCGAAAAAAGGAACGCTAAATTAATTGCAGTCGCTTAACGGACACTCAGGCTTATTACTTCCTACTTTGTCACTTGGAATATGACATAATTTTCAAGCTCAAAGTTCTTAGGATGGATCTCCCCATATGATTCTCCATAGCTTTGAAAATGGAATTACAATCCTCCGGCAGGCACTGCTGAAAGCACTTTTAGACGAGTCCTTGAGAAGAGACTATAGCAGCCATGTCTGAGTTTGTTAAGTATGGTAAGCCTTTGTAGCTTGTCGCCTGTAGGTGCTCTCCCTTGATGCTCAAAGAAGCCAAGATTAAATGCCTAGACAATTTAGAGTTCAGTGATGACATCAATGTTATTGAGATTATTTCTAGAGCTTAATATCTTTAATTGTTTGAAGTAGTATCGACTTTTTTTAAACTTTCTTATTTATTTTGTCGGTACTGACTCGGACTACATTGATACTTTGATTTAAACTGGCGATTAAAATGACTGACATTATTATAACCTAAGTGATAAGCTATTTGAACGACCTGTTCATTAGTCTCACCAAGTAATCTAGCACCCTCCATTAAACGAATTTCACTCAACCAAGCTTGTAAAGTCATGTTGAGCTTTTCGGAAATAATCTGACTGACTTTACGTTTTGATATACCGATTTCTTCTGCAACTTTATCTGTATTAATATCAGACTGCATGTACTCACTAGCCACAATCTCTTGAATATCTATCCACCACAATTCGTCTTGATCTGTGAGCTCTACTTTTTTAATATCAAAATTAGGTAGAACACTATCGCCTTCTGCAAGTCCCCGGAAAAAACCCTGATCGCGAGATTTGGACTTGGGAGTAATACTGATCTTTTCTGAACTCAGTGTTTGACGAATGGGTT
>CAWVXU010000085.1:0-10842 GCA_963934255.1 uncultured Fibrobacterales bacterium | reverse complement strand
GCGCCTATGTAGTCGAAGAAGGTGATACACTTTGGGATATCAGTGCTGATAAACTGGGTGATCCATTTGCCTGGCCAGTAGTTTGGGAAGCAAATCCACAAATTGTAGATCCACACCTTATTTATCCGGGTAATCAGATAAAAATTGATGGTAGTCAAGATGGATTTAATCAAAAAATCTATCAAATGAATGGTCAAAATTCTAACGGTACTCATCAAACTGACGATATCAATGGTGTTAACTATGTAGGTGAACACTCAAATCAAAATTTAAAGTCTGATTTCTATGACAAACTCAAAGGCCTAAAGCTAGCCGATTCAAGTGATTATAAAAAATTAAACGAGAGTCAATTGACTCTTGACTCTATTAAAACTTACCAAACTTTAAATATTAATATGCAAAGACTCTCACCTAAGCTAGTCTTACCATTTAGTGAAAGCCGAACATTCCCAAGTGAAGTTCGGATTTATAGTGATAACAAAGCGGCTACTCTTCTTATTGCCCCCAAATCCTTGGTAATTGTTAACCTCGGGATAAAAGACAATTTAAAATTAGGTGATACACTTGATTTATTTTCAACTCCAGAAGGTTACACATCCATTGGAGAAGAGCTGAAACAAAAACAATATCATCAATATATTTATGGTGGCTTTGCCGTAATCAAAGAGATATCTGAACAATCAGCAAGAGTATTTGTTGAAGAAATCACAGGTAAAATGCTCTTGAGATTGGCACGTGCTATCAAGCGTACTAAGTCAAACTCTATCGAGGTAATGAACTATACTCCAGTAGAAAAAACTTCTGTGGACAAAATGTCCCGTATCGTCAAGCGCTACACTCCATCTAAGTTTACAGCAAACTTTAGCTACATCAGTGTGAATAAAGGGCTTAAAGATGCTTACAATGTGGGTGATGCAGTGGCTATTTGGAATCGTGACAAAAACCCTAATTATAGCATCCCCCCTCGCCTTATCGCTCAAGGGATTATCACTTGGACTGGCCCCTCAACATCGACTATTATGGTTCTATCACAAATTGATTACAATAGAAACCCATCTGATGGCGACTATGTCAGCTTAACACATCGTGCCAAATACAAGATTTTAGATGCCACTGTAAACTAGGCACATAAACCAAAAAACGCAACTGAGGGAGCTAAATGCTCCCTTTTTTGTAAGAATTTTGTATTTATAAAGCATGAAAAACAAGAGAACCAAAAGATTTTTGTTTTTGATTTCACTCCTGATATTCCCAATTTTCTTACTTGGGTTTCTCAGTTTTAAATCAATAAGAAATAGCGCAATTGTCATCGAAACCCAATATTATGAACAACTTGATCAAGTGTTTTATGGGATAACCGAAGAGACTCAGAAGATGAATGAAGAACTCATTAATAATCTGAATATTTTGACTGTCAAAAAATTACAGCTTGGCACAACTCTTACTCGCCTGAGCCGAAGTGTGGTAAAAAATGATTTCCCGGGACTTGAAAGTGTAGTTGTTTGGGATAAAAACGGAAAAATATATCCAAGATTAAACCCAACAAGAGACTCAAGTGACAATCTACTCAATAATGGCGATTTACCACTATTTGAACAAAAATTAATTCCCATTCAACACCGTACAGATCTTAAAAAAAAGCATCTTCAACTAAGAGTGAAGCGATCTTATAACAAAAAACTATCTGAAAAAAGTCAGGTTTTAAACGAGTTAGGAATTATTAAACTTCTTTATCAAACGAAAAGTTACGCTCAGTGTATTAAAAGAATTAAAAGATACCATAGAAACTTCCAGCACTCTACTCTCTATATTGATTTATTAGAATTAAAGTCTTATACGAAACTTGGTGATTTCTCCAAAGCATATCAGATTGGCTACCAAAGTTTCTCAAATATCTTTGAAAAACATCAGTTAGTAGATTTATCACAAGCTCAATATGTACTAGAAGAAATGTATGCACATCTGCTATCTGACCAAAAGCTCAAAGAGGATGAACGTAAAAATCTCTGGGCACTCAATGAAAACATTAAAAATATTCTTATTGATGCTAAAGTCTATCATTCAAATTACAATCAGATACAACAATTAAAGAAACAGCTTTCAAAGAGTGGCACGAACTCACTTTCTGTAAAGAAAAATTCAACATGGTTTCTTCTTCATAAATTTAATTTTGAGGGACAAAAATATATCATTTCAAGTACTTGGGATTTAAATAGACTAAATCCTTGGGTAATTAAGCAATTAAATATTACACGTCCTACTTGGAAAAAAAACTCCTTCCAATTATTTCAAGCAGAAAAGTTATTAATTGATCAGAAGTTTAATTACTCTAATGTCGTATACAAAGAGACACCATTTACTCAGGACTCACCCTTTGATGGTCTCAAGTTATATAAGCCACAAGAATCAGAAATACAAAATATGATTCACACAAGATCTGGCTTTTTATATGGGTTATTGTTCGTCAGTTTTATTCTAATAATTATTGGAGCGACTTTTGTTCTAAGAGCAATAAAAAAAGAGCAAAAACTACTTGGTATGAAATCAAACTTTTTATCTTCCATCACACACGAACTGAAAACACCTTTGACTTCAATTAAAATGTTCGCTGAAATGATGCAAACCGGAAGAATTAAAACCCTGGAGAAAACTCAAGAATACGGATCGTTAATCCACAAAGAAACACACCGATTACAACTTATGGTAGATGATATCCTTAATTACTCCCAGATTGATCAAGGTGTGATTAAGGTAAACCTAGTTGAACACAACTTAATGAATACTCTCAACAATATAATCATTAGAGTTTCACCAATTGCCATGACCAAAAATATTCATTTTGAACTTCAACACCCTGGTTCAGCTATCATTAAGGCCGACCCTCAATATTTAGAATCACTCTTACAAAACATAATTGACAATGCAATTAAATACAGCCCGAGAGAAACTAAGGTCCAAGTCATAGTCTCTGAAATTGATTTATATTATGAAGTTAAAATAATTGATCAAGGAATTGGTATTGCCAAAAAAGAACAGACTTATATTTTTGATCTTTTTTATCGTGTTGGCGATGAAATGACCCGCAAAACAAAAGGCTCTGGCTTGGGGCTTGCTATTGCTCAAAGCATAGCCAAACTTCACAACACTCAAATCACTCTTGAGAGTGAATTATCTAAAGGCTCAACATTTAGAGTCAAATTTAAAAAGGTACCAAATGCATAAAGTTCTTATTGTTGAAGACGAAGAAATTATCCTACGTGGACTTATTGATAACTTTGAACTAGAAGATTATGAAGTAGATTCTGCTATCGATGGTGAAATTGCCTGTGAAAAGGTGATGATATTCAAACCGGATTTAGTCATTTTGGACCTGATGCTCCCGATTAAGAGTGGCTATGAAGTTTGTCGTTTTATTCGAAAAAAACTTCCAAATACATATATCATTATGCTTACAGCTCAATCTGAGGAATCAAGCAAGCTCACAGGGCTTGAAATGGGAGCAGATGACTACGTTACCAAGCCTTTTTCAATTTTAGAGCTTCTAGCTCGTTCAAAAGCGTTTCTGCGGAGAGTTTCTTCAACACCAATAGAGAACGTGGATTCAGAACTTTTTGAGCAAAAAGATCTCAAATTTGATTTTAAACGATTCCAAGCTTGGGTCCGTGGAGAAGAAGTAGAGTTTAACACCAAGGAATTTCAAATCCTCAAATACTTTAGCTCAAGAGTCGGTGAAGTTGTTCAACGCGAAGACCTACTAGAGCACGTTTGGGGCTATCAGCCCGAACAAATGCCAACAACAAGAACAGTTGATAACCATATTGTCAAAATTCGTCAAAAAATTGAGCTCAATCCATCAGAGCCAAATTACATTATAAGTATCAGAGGAGCTGGTTATAAATTTGAGGCAGGAATTTAATGATCCCTAGGTTATTAATCCTGTTGGTTTGTATTGCATCCTTCACTTCTATAACATGGTCTCACCAAGAAGAATTTCGGCGAATTGAACAAGCGAGATATCTTTTTGAAATGGAAGGTCAAAGTTATCGTGCATTAAAAATATTAAACTCTTTGGATACAAGCTCAAACCCTCAAGTAAGAGCCAATTCTTCTTTATTAAAAAGAAGGATGAATCAACTCTTAACAAATGAAACATCGAATTTAACATCTCAATTCATCCGATGGCAAAATGTGAGTTTAAATAGGAAAAAGGTAGAGGACTCCGATTCAATTAATTTGAAGCAAATTATACTAGAAAACACCCATGGATTTACAATTTCAAAGACTTCTTTGAATTATTTTTTACACTATGAGAACAAACTAAATCAAGAGTTAAGCAAAATCCCAATAGAATGTGAAGCTCTCACGCTCCCAATTAACAACTTTATTTACTTTAATTGCCCCGATGATATGGTCATGCAGCTTAACGTATTTAACACAGCTGAACCCTCTTCACGACGATTTGAGCAAATCTCCCATTTCGTCCCCTATGATCGAGGTGTAATAATCGTACAAAACAATAGTGTCAGCTTTTTAGAGGGGTTTAACGGTATTGTAAAATCAGACATAAAAGTCCAAGGAGTGCTTGAGGTCAAGGTTTCAAAAAACCTTATACTCATTCGATCAAAAAACAAATTAAGCGCATATGATATTTTAACCAAGAAACCACTTTGGAGTAAGTCTAATGTTTCAGGTGAGATATTCATTTTCTCTAATCGTTTTGGTTTAGTTCAAGAAAATGGGTTTATTCAATTCTTCCAATCCGACGGGTCGTTTATTTGGAAACTACACCTAGATCAAAAGGTCTTGAAGTCAATTCAAGACAGTGATTCTACTTTAGTCATTCAAACTCCGACACAACAAATCACTCTTCAAACTCAAAATGACAATGCCATATATCAATGGATTAGCTTTACCAAAAAAATCAAACCAACCTCACTTAGTCAAGTCGACTCTCTAATACTTATTGAGCCTGGTAACCTCAATTTATGGGAATCAAAGATTGCATTACTACAAAAAATCAAGGGCAATACAGAAGAATTAAAATTAGCGATTAATAAAAGTATTGAAATCGCACAAGAATTAGATAACCCTAAAACACATTTATTAGAGGACTATAGTCAAACTTTGGGTGCATTTTGGGTGAAAGATTTAAAGAGCCAATCAGGATTTCATCCGAGAATGTATGCTTCAAGTATTGGACCGATGTATATTCATTCAAATACATCAAAGATTCATATTATCAATCCCAAAAATGGTATGAGTATTGTTTCATCACATGACTCGGTTAACATTCAATCACAACTCATTTCAGATAATAAATTTATTTATTCAAGCTTTAAGAACCAAATCCAAAAACGCAGTTTAAACAGTCTAAAGACAGTAAACAAAATACTTCTAAATGGTGAAGTTAAAGATATTCAAAAAACTATTTTAGGACTTTTAGTTGAAACTTGGAATGATCACATTTATTTAATTGATACTGACAAATTGAACATTTTGTGGAAGAATCAATTCAGTCAAACACCCATCTTAAATCGAAGTATTGATAAAAATTACATTATTTCCGTATTTAAAAATGGAGCATTAATAGTTCATCAAATCAATACTGCTCAATCAAAAAAAATATATTTAAATGAAAAAAATATTTCCTTAGCTCAAGTTCACAAAGGTTTTCTTTATGTGGTAAATCAGGACAATATTCTAGTTAAAATATCCTTAGATAATTTTGAAGTGAGTTGGAGAAAAAAATTATCCGCACAGGTTTTTTCATTAAATTTTCAATCACAAAACCTACTATTAGGCCTTTCAAATCAAGAAATAATCTTATTAAATTTAAAAAATGGGCAAAAGAAATGGCAATGGCAAGGGAAGAATTCACTATTTGTCAAACCAGCTATATTAGGTGACAATATTTATATTGATCAAGGAAATGAACTTCATATTTTGTCTATGGAAAAGGGGCAATCCACCTCTCATCACTATTATCCATCAGAAATTGGATTACCACAAATTTTTAATAACAAGCTCTATCTTTCTACTAGAACAGGGATTTTGCATTCTTTTAAACTAACTTCAAATTAACACTCAATATATACAGATTTGAAGCGGAAAGAGCAGGATTCTCTCAACTAGATAAATGCCCTAATGAGCCTCAGGGTCGTTTTTTAAAAAGAAGACCATTGTGATTATTCCTAGTACCATCATCCCAAAACAGATCATCGATGTTGAATTAGCACTTGGGAGATAGATGTCATTAGTAAATATTTCAACATTTTCTTTTAGGACAATTTGACCGTTGATTTTAAAATACAAGTCTCTAAAGACTGATTCTCTAAACGGCCAGAGTACAAACAAAGAACCAATAATTAAACCAGTTAATGCACCCATCGTCACATCATGATACTTTTCAAGTGCCCACTTGACAATTCGAGCAGTAACAAACAGACCTATTACCATCCCAATTGACATAATTGATAAGAAGACAAAGTCATCAATCACTAAAGACTTGAGATTTGCTATGGCTTGAATCACAATCATATATTGGCCCATCAAGATGAGAAGTAAAGAACCAGATATACCAGGGAGTACCATAGCAGAGACAGCTAGACAGCCCGAAATAAGTGACATAACAAACTCGGTAGTACTGTACTTTGAAGTCCATTGGAAAGCTTGAGATTGAATCGGTTGCTTCTTGATTTTTATAGTCATCTGATTAACCGTTTCAATATCAGGTGCAATTCCTTTTTTCATTTCAAACATTTTTGTTTTATAAAAATCTGACTTTTTCTCAGCTTTTTTGACGGGATCAACTCCTAGGCTCACACCTACAGTTAAAGCGCATGCGATGATCAAGGCGACAATGACACTTGGCCCTTTACTTCGAATAAGTTTCCATGGTACTATTACCGAGAGACTGATCAACCCAAAGAAAAATGCATAAGTCAGGCTAAAATGATTATTTAAAAGATATTTCATTAGTGAGGATAAAGAAGCGATACTCAAAACCGCACCCGCCCCTAGTTTAACTAAAAACCAAAAATCATGGACCTTAGCCCACTGCTGAAAAGCAAGACGGTCTTTGTTTTTTAGTAGAGTCCATAAACTTTTAATTGACCTTGAATTGATACCTTCAATATCTTTTAACAATCGTTCGTAGAACCCAAGTACTAATGCAAAGGTTCCACCTGAGACACCAGGTATAATATTGGCCACGCCAAAAGCAAAGCCCCAAAGTATAATTTTAATATGTTGCATTTATTTGCGCTCTTTCTTGAGTTGCCACCATAATTTTAAAAACTTAGTGGTATCTGACAAATGAGAAATATTAGAAGATTCATTACCATAAATAGTTTGAACAGAGACTTTTGAAAATTGAAATCCAGTCCAAGCTAAGCGGACTAATACTTCAGATTCCCACTGAAACCCTTGTGACTTTACTGTCATTGCATGTGAGTTTTTTAAGGCTGGAAGAAAATATGCTCTATAGCCACATTGTGAATCCCAAAGCGAAGTTTTTGCTAAAGACGATAAAATACGAGTCGTTGTCTTATTACTAAAAATCCTCGGCCAAGGCATCGTCATTGGATTAAAATCTCGAACACCTAGAATAGCCCCAAGTTGATTATTCTCGTTTTTTTCTATAACCTTTATAAATGAACGAATATCATCAGCACTGTGCTGTCCGTCTGCATCCATTGTAATAGCCCAATCAAAATCCTGTTCAATTCCCCAAAGAAAGCCTGTCTTTAATGCTTTTGCCTTGCCTTGATTGTTTGGGTGCTTAATAATATTCACTGGATATTTTTCTTCGAAAGGAATACTAGAAGAAGGGCTAATCCAATCTGTTGAACCATCATCAATAACAAGAATCTGCTGAGGAGTCACATATTCCAACAATCTTGGGATTAATATGTTCAAAGCCTCAAAAGCTTGGAAAGTTGGAATCAGAATAAAATACTTTGACTTAATCATTTCTCTAAGATAGCCACTTCAATCATGACTTGCAATGATGACAACTCAAATTGAATTTGCTCCACATGATATTTACCTTTCCAATACAATAAAAGTTCATCAATAGCATCATCTCGACCTGTACGCTCCGGGTTAGCAATAATAAATTGCCCTCCAACAGCTAGAGTATTCCAAACAAACGTTGCTATTTCTTGGCAAAATTTTGATTCATATAAAATGTCCGACGCTACAATATATTGGAATTCTTGACAAAACCTTTGGCTCCATGAGCCACAAATGAGTTTCTCATTAGGCTTCATTACTTCGATTTTTTGGATAAACTTGAGCGATTCAAAGATTAAGTCGGAAAAAAACCAATCCCCTTGGCGAGCAGGAAAAACCTGTGCTAGTATTCCTGCTCCACACCCTATCTCTAAACATTTATCTTTTGGACCCATTTGAATGGTTTCAAGATATGACTTTAATCCAAAGACACTATTCCAAAGAGTCATCCAATAAGGGAAAAAATCATGTGCATTTTCATGCTTTTGCCATTCCTCCTCTAAAGTATTCTTTTTGAGAAAAGGCAATTTAATCGGAATGGACTCTCCATTACAAATAACTTTTTTAAGGTCATAAATTTCATTTAGACTCATTAAAACTCAGGCCTAATAGTCAATTGAATTACAAATCCTTCAATTGAATTAGTAGCAAAGATAGGCCCATGAAAGCCTAAATTTAATCTCATAAGATAAAGACTCGGTTTGCGAATTCTAAAACCAAAACCAAATGAGTTTTTATAGTTGAATATATTAATTGTGTGTGGGCCTCTAAAGGACCAAGCATACTCGTTGAAAAAGATGCCATCAACCATGCGAATTAAAGGCCACCTATATTCGGCACTCCAATTTAGACTTCCATAATCAACAAATCTACCCGAAGGATATCCTCGAAGCGGAGTCATCTTCCCTACCGTGCTCAATGATTCATAGATAGCAACTTGATCTTTTTCTCCATCCCAAGCTTGCCTATATGAGATATAATTTACGAGTACTTTTCTTTGTAAAAATATTTCTTCCCATTGCTTAGTATCTAGGAATTCAAGTGCATCGCTTATTCCAAAGTCCCTTAAATACTTTTTTTGCTTTTTATCTTCCTTACTGTCAAGCTTATATGCCCGCTCCCCCAAAAGAAAGTAATCAGTGTACCTGAATTCCAAAACTTGATAATCACCAAAACCCTGCATCACCGGTGCGTGGATGAAGTTCACAGATGCTTTGTTACCATAAGTTGATGCAAATTTTGATTCCTTGGAGTTATAAGTGTATCCTATGCTAATTGGATAAGATGTGAAATTATCCCAATATCCTTGGTTTTGAAGTTGAACTATCATAGAATTTCTATGACCCGCAGCCTCTTGTTCGGCAAGAGGAAGTGCTAGAATATTTTCACTTTTTGCTTTTAATAAATCATCAGTCCTGTATTGATGAGCAACCCTTTTTAGGCCAAGGCGTATACTTTGTTTTTTATCTATTCTCCAGCTTTGATTGAGGGCTATTTGAAAAGTACTATCTGATCGAAGCCAAGTCGTATCAATAGAATTATTTTGATTGTAAAGGCTAATGTTTTGCATCATACGGCGTTGCATTGAAATTTGAGCACTCCAAGGTAGGCCTTTTATTTTTTGCTTTTCATAAGAACCATTATAAAACCAATCATCATCAATTGTCCTATAAGCCTCAATTTTACTTTTATCGCTTGAATCAAAAAACAAATTTCTATGAATATAACTCAAACCAAGTGAGCTTTCAGCCCCAGACCCAATAGTAAATGTAGGATAAATCATGATGTTATTGTCTTCACCAAGGGAGACAAAATCAATTCCACGATCAATAACCTCTTCTTTAAAAACGTATCTAAGAGGTGGTTTAATCGGATAGATCATCATAGATAAAACCGGTTGAATTACGTTTTCAAATGGCCAGGCAATAACTTTTTTGGCTGTTGAGCGTGACTCTAATAAAATGTTCTTAAAAAAAGTGGTATCCCGTGTGGTAGAATCATCTTGACTGAGTTCATCTTTTGTAGTTTTAGACGAAGAGAAAGATTCAAGTGAGTATTGACCCTCAATTTGTGATTGAGGGTAAAGACTTGCCACCCATATTAGGAGTAAAAAAATGAGCTTATTTTTATGCCGCATGATACACAGGCTCCATTATTATCCTAAATCCATTTTGGGGGTTTCTCTTCTTATTACAATTTTAGCATTCTTACAGCTAAATAGCCTAAGTTGGGACCTGAAAATCCTACAACTTTTCTCTGATGAAACTCCATCAAGGATCGAAGCAGAACGTTTTCAGACAGAATTTGGAGGTTTTGGTACTTTAACCCTCTTAAGCCGTAGCGATTCTATTTCTCAAAATAAAAATTTTATCCAAAAAATTGCGGAAGAAATAGGTCCGCACGTTCACCTGGCAGAGTATAAAAGTGAATTTGCATTTTTTAATGAAAACAAACTTCTCTATATTCAACTAGGCGATCTTGAAATTATTCGCGATAGAATTTTTGATAGAATTCATAAAGCAAAATTACGGAAAAATCCATTTATTGTTCCATTAATTGAAAGTAAGGCTACAACTCATTCAGAGCCTCTTGTTTTTGACGATCTCAAAAACAAATACAGTTCAAAACTTAATGAATACCTAGGGTCAGAAGATCAAAAAATACTCGTTCTCCGGATTTACCCCAAACACGACATTACAGACGTTGAGTCCAATAGCTTTTTGTATGAAAAATTAAAAGAACTAGTCAATAAGCATAAGAATTCATCTATCCAAATAGAGTATACGGGTGGACTCCTCAATAACCTCATAAGCCAAAGTCTAGTTAAAG
>CAWVXU010000084.1:0-11510 GCA_963934255.1 uncultured Fibrobacterales bacterium | reverse complement strand
GCATCTAGCTTAAGAACACGTCAAGAAACAGTCCAGTGGACTGTTTTAGTGTGATAGAAAACAAATGTAGTGTAAGTAAATTCGCGGCCTACAAAAGCCCAGGGGACCATTTTACTACCATAGAAAATAAATGCAGTATAAGTAAATTTGCGACTTAAGAAAGTCCTTCAATCAACTCCACACACTCACGTACAAGTGAGATGTCTTTGGTGCCAGGACTTTTTTCAACTTGAGAGTTGATGTCTACGTATTGGGGATTGAGAGTCGTGACTGCTTCAACAATATTACCGGGTCCGATTCCGCCAGCGATGAACCAAGGCTTGTCACCAACAACACCTGAAATTTTGGACCAATCAAAAGTCACACCGGTGCCACCTTCTTGATCACCTACTTGAGAATCAAATAAGAAATAGTCAGCAACATTCATATAAGGCTCCAAGCTAGCCGGATTAAAATCATCAGTCACTGAGAAAACTTTGATACAAGGGATGTCAAATTCAGCTAGGAAATCAGGGGATTCACTGCCATGAAATTGAAGCATATCAATACCGCTCATATCGATGGCTTCACTGACTTCTTCTTGAGATGGGTTTTGAAAAACACCCACGCAAACCGTGTCAGGTGAAATCTCAGCAATAATCTCATCGGCCATCAAAGGCTCGATGTATCTTGGTGATGACTCCACAAAATTAAATCCCAAAAGGTCTACACCGAGTGCTTCACACATCAGTGCATCGTCGAGCTGAGTAATGCCGCAAACTTTGATTTGTGCTACCATGGTATTCTCCTTTTGGTCTGTGTGCTCTAAAAATACATTTAAGTTGCTACTTTGGGGTCATGCAAAGTCTTGAAATACTTCCAAAATTCCTTTTAAACATCGCTCATGACATCCATGAGCTCGGTGGTGAGTCACATTTGGTGGGCGGCTGGGTTCGCGACCATATCTTAGGCGTTGATTCTAAAGATTATGATGTGGAAGTATCCGGACTCGAGGAAGAAGTTTTACTCGCAATCCTCAATCGTTATGGTAAAGCATCATCTGTAGGTAAATCTTTTGGTGTCTATCTCATGCGACATTTGGATGTGCAATATGATTTTTCTTTCCCACGTACTGAAGTCAAAATTGGTGATGGTCATCGCGGATTTGAGATACAATCTGATCCATTTTTGGATTTTGTAACAGCAAGTCAGCGTCGAGATTTCACCATCAATGCGATGGGATTTAATCTCGTCACAGGTCAAATTGTTGACCCACAAAAGGGCCAGCAAGATTTAGATAACCGATTACTCAAGCATGTGGGTCCTGCTTTTGGTGAAGACCCGCTCCGAGCTCTCAGGGCAATCCAATTTGCTAGCAGATTTGATTTGACAGTCCCTCAGGCTACGGTTGATATTTGTGCCGAACAAGATTTGAGTGAACTTTCGACGGAGCGATTTGAGGAAGAGTTCAAAAAGCTTCTTTTAAAATCGACTCATATTTCTAAAGGCTTATGGCTCATTCGTGAGATGAAGCTTTTGCGCTTTTTCCCGGAGCTTGAGAGCTTGATACCTACTCGTGATGAATTAAGTAAGTCTAGCGCTAAGAGTCAAAATCCTGAATTTGAATTAGGGCTTCAGCTAAATACTGCCACTCTTTATCTTGATTATTTTGACGATGAACGCGATCAATTGGTGTTTATGTATACTCTACTGGGGCTTGATTTAGATGATGCTGTGATGGATTCTTTTTTGGCCAGGTTCACGAATGATATTAAACTCATCAAACGTGTTCAGGCGCGACGTCGGGCTTGGTTTAGATATCGAAATGACGTCGTTCAATTGAGAGACTCGGATGACATGAGTCATGACTTGTCTGAAATATCGCAAATGTCGCAAATTTTACCTGGCGTGATTAGACGGATTGCACTGGATTGTCCTATTCAAGAGTTTGCACTTATCTTATGGATCAAAAGTCTCAAGCTTGATTTAAAAGGTCGCAAGGAATTTGATGGGCTCGGTCAATCCCGGTCAATATGGAAGACTACTTTACTGAGTAATCCTCAGCCCACTGATTTGGATCAGATTCAATTTACTTCTGACATCATTGGTCTAGTCCACTCTGCTAAAAACTGGGGAGTGTTTGATGAAGCTCCTACTGCATGGTATCAAGGACGGGATTTAATCTCCCTTGGATATACTCCGGGACCTCAGTTTGGACCTGCTCTTAAGGCTTGTTTTGAAATGCAAATGGATGAAGCTTTTGAAGATAAAGACACTGCACTTCTCTGGCTTAAAAATGCTATGAGCAAATAAATAACGCTACCTTAATTAAAAGATAGCGTTATTTTTATTACTTAGATTTATTCAAAAAAGAAAATTACTGAGCTTCAGTTGCTTTGGTTTCAGCTGCTTTAGACCCGGCTAATTGAGTAGTTCTCTTAGCAATATTTTCATTGAATTTTTCAGCTTTGTCAGCAAGCTCTTTTGCTTTTACTCCAGCAGCAATTAAATCACCACCAGGTAAACCTTTAGCTAAATCACCCATAGTACCACATGCAGTTAATGCTAATAATGTTGAGATGTTAGAATTAGAATGATTTACCTGTAATTTTGATTTTTTTGTGTCCTTTACCATTTGTACCATTTGAAATGCCCTGCAGGAGCCGCCCAAGCACTGAGTGGGATTTGGATTAGCCATCCCACAAAAAAGTTTCGAAAAACAATCTGAGTACATTGAAGCTTACGGGCACCACACCAGAGGAACAAAAAATCTACAAGTATTTTGATTACATAAAACCCGATAATCAAACTCCAGCTCATCCACCCGAGAATCCCAAGCAGAGGGGCGATCAGACACCAAACAAAGAAAAAATAGACGCAAAGTAAAAGAATGATATAAAGTTTGGAATCATATTCAGCACCATTACTCGCCCATCTCGCCCTTTGAGAAAACAAACCCTTCCAGGTGAGCATGGGAGCCGTGCCAACTTGAGCTTCAGGATCAAGGTTATAGCCGATTCCTTGAGCGTGCTCAGACATTTTTTGAACCAACATATCGTCATCACCAGAGACCAACTCTCGTAGACCATCAAATCCACCCACTTTTTCGTAGAGTTCACGGCGATATCCCAGCGAGGGCGCACTGGCTAACATAGGGTTGTTGAGAGTAAAAAATGCACCTTCTATTAGCGTAAATCCCAGAGTATCAATAGTCTGATAGTTCTGTAAAATATTATTCTCTTTTAATAAGATTCGCTTAGGACCTTGTACAATATCAATTCCATCGACAAATTTGGACACCATTGAGCTAATCCACACCATCGGCGGCTCACAATCAGCATCCATGGTCATAAATATTTCACCATCAGCCAGCTTGAAACCAGTCTCAAGGGCTCGCTTCTTAGGCGATGGAACAGTGTCAGCATCTAGCGGGATACTGAGGAATTGGAAGTTGGGCTTGTCCTGGCAAAAGTCAGCAAGTATCTGGGGAGTTGCATCAGTCGATCGATCATCAACACAGATGATTTGGAACTGACCAGTATAGTCTTGTGCAGCCAAGCATTCTAGGGTTTTGAGTGCGTAGTTTTCTTCATTGTGCAATGGAACCACTACCGACACGGGGGGGGTGGCTAAAGAGAGTTGCTGTAAAGGGCGCATTTTGAGGACGCCATAAGTGAAATACAGCATCATTGCTACATAGACTAATACGATTATTCCTACCAAAAATGCGATGTAAATCATACTTTAACTGCCTCTTTGAGCTAAACTTAACAAATTTGGTGATTTAGCTCACTGATAGGGGTTTCAATAACAAAAAAATCCTTGTCAAAGTGTTATCTTTATCTCATGTCAAAAGTCTACTTTGTAGGAAATTTTATTATGATTAAAAAATTAAGAATGGCTGCCTTATTACTTGCGTTGCCTTTAAGTGTTCATTCACAAATTCAGAAATTTGGTGGAAAAGGTCAAATTGACTGGAACGCAAAAACAATTACTGCCACAGGTATTGGTGCACCCAATCCCAAATTTCCAGCCGTAACGGCTCGTCCGATGGCGATCCAAGCTGCGCGATCTGTGGCACTTCGGAATGCTCTAGAAATCATGAAAGGCATTAATATTAATTCAACAACCACTGTTGAAAATTTTATGGTGACTAGCGATGTGATTACTAAAAAGGTTCAAGGCTTTATTCGCACTTTTGACGAATCAGAACCCAAGTACATGTCAGATAAAACAATTGAAATCACCGTGACTATTCCAATTGGTAAAGACATGATGGAAGCTCTACTTCCTAGTGAAGTTGGCTCTAGGGCTAAAGCACACAAAATTGCAAAAGGTAAATCAGGTTCAGCTTTTACTGGTCTGATTATCGATGCTCGTGGTATGAAAGTCATGCCAGCGATCGCACCTCGTATCCTTGATGAAGATGGCAAAGAAATTTATGGTTCAGCTTATGTGACTCGTAAATTTGCACAAAAATGGGGCATGGCAGGATATGCGAAATCTCCTGAGCAAGCCAAAAAAATGACTGATCGTGTTGGCAAAAGCCCGGGTATTATCAAAGCAATTCAAGTGAAAGGTGCCTCTAAAACTGACCTAGTTGTCAGTAACGTCGATGCCAACGATATTAAAGCCGCTAGTGCTTCTATGAAATTTTTAAGCGATTGTCGCGTTATCATCTTAGTGGATTAAGGAAATAAAATGAAACTTTTTAAATTATCAACAGCGGTCCTAACTACTGCGCTTATTACCTCTCTTGTCGGATGTAGTAAAAATCGTACTGCCGAAGGTCTGATGGACACACCTCAAGCACATTTTGATCAGGGTAAAAAATACTGGGACAAAGGTGAAAATGACCGCGCTCAAGAGGAGTTCAAACTCGCTCTTTCTCTTGATAAAAAATTTGCTCCAGGACACGCTGGTATGGCGCTAGTCACTGCAACCAAAGCAACTCTTGAAAAAGACGAAGACAAACGGGAAGATCTTTTTGAAAAATCAGAAGACTTTGCCGATGAGGCACTTGACCTTGATAATAAAAGCCCTTACGGGCACATCGCTATGGGTATTCGCTACCAGTATGAATTAACTGATTCTAAAGATGAAGATTGGTATGAAAAACCTGAAGAGTATTTTGAAGATGCGATCGAAGTTGCCCCTAAAATGGCAGAACCTCAATACCGCCTCGGTGTACTTTATAAGTCTGCTCTTAAATTCGGTAAAGCAGAGAAAGCATTTCGCAAAGTTCTTGATATGAATGAGCTCTACACAGTAGAAGCAAACGACCAGTGGGAACTTGTACAGAAAATCAATCGCGCCGCGCCTGGTACTAAAGTAGGTCGTCGTATTGCTCTAGTTGATGAAATCACTAAGGCTGATGTTGCCGCTCTTTTCATTAGCGAACTCGAGCTTGATCGTATTCTTGAGAAGCGTGTTGACAAGGTATATGATAACACTTTTGAAGCACCTAAGGACGAGCGTGAAATGCAAACTGAAACGACAACGAAGATTGCTGACATCCTTGACATTGATAAACATTGGGCCAAAAACTTCATCCTAGATCTTCATAACCTAGGTGTGCGTGGACTGACAGCTGGACCTGACCACAAATTCTATCCTGCTGAAAAAATCACTCGTTCGGCTTACTCAATGTTTATTGAAGCGATTCTTGTTTCAGTCAATAACGAGCCTGAGCTTGCGACCAAACATCTAGGTAACGAAGCTTCACGCTTTAAAGACGTACCACTGGGTACTCCTTACTATAACGCAATTTGTAACATGGCCGACATGGGTATCATGAAATCAAACCTTCAAGGTGAGATTCAACCTATGGCAAAAGTTTCTGGTGCTGATGCTCTTTTGATTATCCGTCGCATCAAGGAACTGCGTAAATGAATTCGCTGAATTCAAATATTTCAAACCTTCGTAGATTAAATTTTGCGGAGGTTTTATCTTTCGGTGCCACGCCTGTTTCTGTTTTTTCCTCGTTTAAAAATAATTTGATGATAATGGTGGGTCTCTGTCTTATATTACTCTCTACTGAGAGTCACGCCAAGTCAATCACCGTCAAAGGTCAAGGCATAGGCGCAACAAAGGCCAAGGCTTTACTTGAAGCCAAACGTGATGCTCTTGCTAAAGGCATTGGTCAAAACTTAGTCAGTAAAACTGAAGTTGAAAATTTTATGGTCCAAAAAGACCAAATTATTTCTCAAACTATGGGCCACATTAAAGCGGTAAAAATCATCTCAGAAACAAAATCTCCTGAAGGTTATTACCAGACAAAAATTGA
Source organism: uncultured Fibrobacterales bacterium (assembly GCA_963934255.1). Lineage (GTDB taxonomy): Bacteria > Fibrobacterota > Fibrobacteria > Fibrobacterales > CAWVXU01 > CAWVXU01. Next base: position 5,245 of record CAWVXU010000084.1, on the reverse strand, counting down.
AGCATTAGTCTCTGAGGATGGTCTAAAAAAAGACCTCGCAGCCTTACTTCTTTTGATGAAAGATTTGGGTAATCCTCGTATTGCTTTTATTATTGAAGAGTCTAACATGGGCTCTATTAATAAAGACAAACACCGTACGGTTGAAACTGCTCTGACTGACTTTTTTAAAGAACGCCAATTTGAAGTTGTGGATGCCAATCAAGTACTTCGCTTAACTCAAAGTCGTGACCTCAAGTACGTCTTTGGTGGTGATGCGGCCGCAGCGGCTTTACTTGGTGCAGAAGTCAATGCTGATGTGATTATCGTTGGGACTGCTATTGCGACTGAGTCAGATATGTCTCATCACTCAGCCTTCAAAAATACTTCGATGAAATCAGCTTCAGCTCAGCTTAACTTAAGAGCGATTAATGTCTCGAGTCAACGCATCTTAGCCGCAGGTTCCAAACAAGCCGCTCAAGTTCATCCCAATAAGATGACTGCAGGCGATCGTGCTTTTAAAAAAGCGGTCAAAAACCTGATGAGTTCTAAAAAGTCACAAGATCAATTCTTTGGTAAACTAGTTGAAGCTTGGAGAAAATCAGCTAATGATGGTCAAACCATTACTATCACGGTAGCAGGAATTAAGAAATTTAGCCACATCAAGCAAGTGAAATTTTTCTTCCAGAATCACTCTGAAGATGTAACTCAAAGGAAGTTTTATAAACCCAATCTTGATCTTGATATCAAATATGCGGGCTCGGTTGAATCACTTTGTGAGTCACTTGATGGTGGTGTGATTGATGGTGTCGGGACTCTATCGGTTGATTCTTATCAAGGGCACTCAGTTCAATTAAGCATCAAATAAAGACTACAAACACCTTAAGTAAGGCTATATAATTCAAGAAAAGCGCCAACTACATCTAGCTGGCGCTTTTCTTAATTTTGAATTGTATTTATAGAATAATTAGCTTAGAGTAAAAGAAGCTGTAAGTGCTATAATATTACATTCTCATTTTAATACTCAACCTGGATTCATACCTAAAAAAGGAAGAGCAGTTAGTAGAGCAGGTGCCTTCTCAATATATCACTATTGGCCACAACATAGCTTACATTAGTGTTGTAGTAAAAGCTGTTGTAAAGTGGGACTTGATCTGGCTTTGCTACCCTCGTCAAAAAAAGTTTCTCAGTAAAACATCTCTAGCGGAGAATGGTATTGAGGTAATTAAATTAGTTTCAGAAAATGAATATGATGTTATCTTTATAGATATGCTAATGCCGCTAATGGATGGAGTTGAATTGACTGAAACAATTTTAAAAAATCACCTAGATCTCAAAGCTCCCATTATCGCCATAACAGCCAATGCAATGAATACAGATAAGTCGATTTATCTTCAAGCGGTAATGAAAGGCTTTATAAGCAAAACAGTACAACTCAAGAAAATTGGCTCCACTTTAGATTATTACTTTAAATAAGGTTAAAATACGGTCCCCTATGATCAAGAAAAAACTTTTTACTTTCCTAACAATCTCATCCTTACTTTTTTTTAGTGCATGTGAATTATTAGATAATCCAGACAAAGACGGTGATTTTAACATTAGTGAAGATGAGCTCAATCAATTATTAGATACTCTCTTAATACAAGGACTCGAGGAGCTAGGCCTAGGTGAGCTTGGTGGTATCCTAATGGATTCCGTTGAGTACGAGAGGCTCCCAGACACAGTCATTGTCATCCCTGACAACCCTGAACCCATTGACCCCAATCCAGAAGATGACATCCCTGTGAGCCTCTTTCGCCAAGCGGACCTTTCGGTATACTTCCCTTCTATATTAAGTCAAGGCTATCAAGGTTCTTGCACCGGTTGGGCTTCAAGTGCAATTCGCAGTTATTATTACAACAAGACCAATGATTATCAAACAGGGTTTAATCAAGGTCGATTTTCTCCGGCTTATATCTATAACCAAATCAAAGACTCTGGTTGTGACGGCGGAGCCTACACTCACCTTGCGGCTCAATTCCTAGTTGAAAATGGCGATGTGATGGAGAGTGATTTCCCTTATGATGACTCTCAGTGTTCTGCTCAAGGGGCTTTACTTAAAGCCAAAGCTGCCAAGTACAAACTAAAGGAGTGGAAAAGAATTGCATTAGATATCGAACAAATGAAAAGTTGGTTGGATGAAAAGGTTCCTCTACTTGTCGGTATCAATGTCGATGATAATTTTACTTATCTCAATTCTAATAATGACTATTATGATGAAAACGATTATCAAGGTTCTAGCTCTGGTCATGCGATTGTTGTCTCTGGCTATAGCGATTCAATTAATGCCTTTCAACTCACTAATTCATGGGGTGAAGATTGGGGTACCGATGGTCGTGCATGGGTTAACTATAGTGTGATGATGGATATATTAAAAGAAGCTTTTGTCGTTTTGCAATAAAAAATATGAATGCTCCAATCGTTTTTAACGCAAGGATTTCTATTGAATTTTGGTGAGAGGTTTTTGCCTCTCACCTTTTTTTAAATAACTTGTATAATATCCTTCCTGATGCGTCTTATGTTGATGATAGCATTTAATCCGCAACAAGTTGAAGCCATAGAACACAATCCTCTGAAATCTCATTGTCTAGTGATTGCAGGAGCCGGCAGTGGTAAGACAGCCGTACTCATAGAGCGTATTATTTATTTACAAAGGACTTATGATTTCAATGTTTGGTGCATGACCTTTACTCGGGCAGCTGCTACAGAAATGCGTGAGCGATATTTAAAACGAAATCATGAGCTCGATCGTGTTGGATCTCAAGTCATACTCAAGGGCCAGGGCGAAGACTATATAAACTCATCGGAAACTCTTGAGACATTTCATATCATCGCACGGAATATTTTGACTCATTTTCACATGAATATTCCAACAGTGATCGATGATTGGATTCCACAAGCAACTCAATTACTTCTCAATCAAAGCAAAGACCTAGAAATAGATTTGGATGCAAAAACAGATTGGGAGATGAAAATACAATTCCAAAAACCTGACGCACTTCTCATTGATGAATTCCAGGACATCAATGATGAGCAGCTTCAGTTTTGTCAAGCTATCAATCCTCAGCATATCTTTGCTGTGGGTGATGATGACCAAGCCATCTATGGTTTTCGAGGTTCTAATGTCAAGGTGATTATGAGTTTGGATCAATACTTTAGTCCTCTACACACTATTTTGCTTGAAAAAAATTACCGTTCAAATCAGCCCATTTTAAATCTAGCCAATGCTCTTTTTGTGGATAAAAAAAAGTCCCTCAAGAAAACACTACGACATGGAAGAACACCTCAGGATATCTTTGCTAAAATAATTGTCCAGCCAAGATTTATTCAATCAAAAACCTCGTTTGATGAAGTGGAATGGATAGTAGACGAAATTAAATCCCTCCTACATCAACACCCTTTTTTAAATCTAAACAGTATCGCTATTTTGGTCAGGTTAAATCGGCTGGTGGGTTATTTTCAAGCCGCGTTGTCTTATTTTGACATCCCTATTGCTCATGATATTCATCAAGGCGTTCAGGTCCTGAGTATTCACGCATCCAAAGGTCTTCAATATCCAGTGGTTTTTATCGCCGGGCTGGAGTATGGGTTATTCCCTCATATGGAGTCTTTTGTCAAACCAAAAATTTTTAAAAAATCTCAACGGATGGCTGAAGAAGAGCGGCTCTTTTATGTCGCTATCACCCGTGCAGAAACAAGACTCTATTTACTACATTGCAAAGTTCGATTATGGCGTGGTAAAAGTCAATTTTTCCCCGCGAGTCCGTTTTTTAAGGTTCGAGTACCTAGAACCAACTTGAGAGCTTTTATGTTAATACTGCATCGTGTACGTGCCCTTTGTATGATTATGCTTTATATGGCGTGGATTATGATCAAATACACCCCTTACACTTTTGCTAAACGTGCAACTCAAGACGCTTGGATTGACCACGCCATTATTCCCTGGGGTCGATGGGTTTTAAAATATATGGGCTTTAAGGCTGAAGTCAAATCTTCCCATAATTTTAATGCTCCCAAGGATCGTCATCTATTTGTGATTGCCAATCACCAATCTTGGGGGGATATCCCAGCGATCCTGCTTGCTTTTAATCAAAAGCTTGGCTTCATCGCCAAGGTAGAACTGTCTAGGATTCCGATCTTGCACTATTGGATGCGCAAACTAGGTTGTATTTTTGTCAACCGCAAAAAACATCGTTCGGCCATGAGAGCACTTCAAAAACTTGAAGCCAACAATGAATTTACTCGCATTGTTTTATTTCCAGAAGGTACTCGATCCAAAACAGGTAAACTAGGAAATTTCAAACCCGGTGGGATGAAAATTGCTTGGTCTCTTAGTGCCATCATCCAACCTACTATTATCCAGGGGACTCGGGCTGCTTGGGAAAATCGTGATCATACTGGTTATTATGATTCAACCATCACCATCCTACCCCAGATAGATATAGCTGAGCTCAAATCCAAAGACGTGACTTTTGATCAGTTTAAGGAGAGTTTGGAAATATTATTTAGACAAGAGCTTAAAGAATATTAGATTATAAATTATTACTTAGATCAGCTACTGAATTTACCACAAGCTGAGGCTGTCCTATAGATTGGTTTTGAATCTTTATTTTATCATCAGTTTGTTTCAAATTATCCACATCAATTTGTTTGGCCTCACCCGACAATGTCAAGATACTGCGCATATTTAATTTATTGGCGAGGACCATATCAGTATAGATCCGATCACCTATCAATGCACACTTTGAGGCGACTTGATTGTTTTTAATTAAAAAGCTTTTGAGAAATAAATCAGATGGCTTACCGATGACTATGGGGTCTGGGCATTCTGCAGCTTGAAACGCAGCAATCAAACATCCAATGTCTGGGTCATACAGCCCAGAGGTCGGGCAATAAGTATCGGGATGAGTTGCAATAAACTGAGCGCCATTTTTGATGTGACGCATCCCCCATCGAAGCTTAGACCATGTGAAGCTTTTATCAAAAGCCAGAACGACTGCATCAGGTGTGTCATTTGATTCTTCGGCATCCCATGAGTTTGTGTCTTGCCATAATTTAATACCAGCAGCTCTAGCTTCTTCTTCTAGAGCCGGCAGAGCAAGAAGCGCAATGTTTTTAATCTGATGTTGCTCTAGATAATCCATAGTTGAATCAAGTGCAGAATACATCTCTTCTGGTCGAGGTTGAAATCCAAGACGTTTTAATTTGTCTATCCCTTGACTACGAGCAT
>CAWVXU010000083.1:0-11837 GCA_963934255.1 uncultured Fibrobacterales bacterium | reverse complement strand
CCATAAGTCAATTGAGCGACTCGCAAATTTTCTTGTAATTCCTATGCCATCTTCACATTAGATATCAGCATAGATGCTACTCTTTAAAGCTTAAACATTAAATCTTTGTCATCATCAAATACTCGAGAGGATTCTGAATCTAACGATAATAGGTAATCATATTGTTTATTTTTTAAAAAAGAGCGATGGCATCTAAAACACAAACAAAGACAAGACCAAAAACACATGGGATTCCATATCCTCGGAATTATCTCCAAAAAACAGGGCTTAATAAAAATATCAATGTTTTATAGGAATATAAGCCACCTAAAAGTGTTATTGGTATTATTGCGCTGAGGAAAATAAGAGAAATACTGACCACCGAGTAACACTAAGAAGAGCTCCTTAAAGCTAGATGATACTCTCAACTCAGACGGTAATCCGAAGAAAGTAAGAATCAAAGCAATCTGTATGATAGTGAAGGTGTTTTTCATACGCAAAAAATTCCTAGAACTTAACCAAATTTCTAATTTATTCTCATGAAACAGTTAAAAAACACAAACCTTGTCTTTTCAAACAAACTTCCTTGGAAGTTATACCGCTTTTTTGATGACGATTTCCAACGCAAAGTACTTTTCAAAAAAATAAAACCAAATAATACCGTTGTTTCTATTCCATTTCACTTAAAATCAGATAATGCCTTACTCATTCTCACAAACTTCATCAACAAACCCAATCAAGAAGAGATAAAACTGATCCAAGATTTGTATGAATCTCATCCAAATATGAAGATTATGATATCGGATAATTTTAAAGATGAATATACGGTACTTAATCAAAATCGAGTTATCAGGATTAACCAAGCTGAATTCCTTGTAGGTGAGCCCTATTTTGAAAACATTCTCAGCCAAATGCAAAATTTCAAACCTAGTCTCGTTATTGATATGGAAAATGGCGATGGGACACTTAAGAGGTATTTCATTGCAAAAATGGATGCAGAAATCAGGATGACCTTCAATTTAAATTCAGATGATTCCATTTACAATGTCTCACTGAATTCACCTAAGCTATCGAGCTCATTTTTGTTTAGATTTTTAAAACTCGAAGCGCGGTAGTCTTCTTCTTTTTATAACGCAAAACCAAGAAAAAGAAGCTTCAAGTTTGACTTGAAGCTTCTTAAAAAATCATTCTAGTGATGTACTAGATTATTTGCCACCATAGCGTTTTATCACCTTAGCCACTTTAGGATAGCCTGAGTGTTTAGCCCATTTAAGTGGAGAGTTTTTATCTTTATCACCAAGATTTACATCTGCACCTTTTTCCAGTAAATACTCAACAGTATTCTTGTGGCCACTTTTGATTGCTGTAATCAACAATGAGTAACCTGTATCATCAGATGTATTAATATCTAAACCGGCATCAATGAGAATAGCCATAATAGGAGTAAAGCCTTGTTTTGCAGCCATAAGTCCAGCAAATCGACCACCATTTAGTTTACCATTGTTTTGCTCTTTTAAGTGATCAACTATAACTTGAACAACAGGTGCATGATTTAATGAGATTGCATCAACAATTGCGCTAAGTCCACGACCACCTTTAAGGCTTGGATTAGCGCCTGCATCTAAAAGAAGCTTAACAACTTCAGCATGACCTTTATTTGCTGCCATCGCAAGCGCAGTATTTCCTTGTTTATTAGTTGCATCGACGCTGATTGCCGCTTTTATAAATAGATCAACAGCTTTTACATCATTTTTTGAAGCGGCTTTAACAAAGAAACCTGGGCTGTATTTGTATTTCATTTTTTCTAAATCAGCTTTGTATTTGGCAGCTCCAGTAGCCTCACCATTACACGCTGATAACACAATTACACCTGCTAAAGAAATAGCTTTTAGCAATTTCGTGATTTTCATAATATCTCCATATTTTAGATTAGTGGAAATATAGCCAAGTATATGCTTAGATAGGAGCTTAGTAAGAGTTTAAAAACAAATGTTTACAAACTTTACTTACTAGTTTTTTAGGTCAATAATAAGGTCAATTGTAAAATACTGAATTAACCATTTTTTTATCAAACTGAATTTGAATTATTTTATCGCTTTTTAACGACGAATTCGCTACTTTAATTTTATGAATAAGCCAAGCATCTATGCATATACCGATTCTTTAGAATATTTAAAGGATTGGTTTGAATATCAAAAAGCTCATTCAGACTATTTTAGCTTCGCTTCTTTTTCTAGAAAAGCCAGCTTTAAGAGTCGGAGCTTTATTCAGCTAGTCCTCAAAGATGAGAGAAAAATCTCGTCTAAAAGTGTTTTCCAAATGATATCAGGCCTAGGTCTTCAAGGCAAAGAAGCTCACTTCTTTGAAGCCTTAGTTGACTTCAGGCAAGCTAAAACCAATGAAGAAAAAAGTCTCCACTGGCAAAAGATACGGAAGTTAGGTAAAAGCTCTCCTCAAGCCAAACTCAGGGCTCAAGAATTTGATTTTTTTAAAGAATGGTATTTGGCCCCTCTTCGAGAAGTTGTCTGTAATTATAATTTTGAAGATAATTTTGCGAATCTAGCAAGTATGCTGGTCCCAAGAATCACCTTATCTCAGGCTCAATCTGGTTTTGAAATTCTCACTAACTTGAAATTGATTCAAAAGTCAGAGAATGGCTTATGGGAACACTCAAATCAACATATTCAAGCCAGTAGTTTAACTCAATCTCTAGCAGTAAGACAATTTCAAAAAGAAAACAATCGCCTAGCTGAGCAGTCTTTAGATCGTTTTAAGAGAACTGAGCGTAATATTTCCACAATCACACTCGGAACCAATCCAGTTGGTTTTCAAGCCCTCAATGAACTGATTAAAGAATTTCAGGAAAATGTTGTGAAAATTGTCGAAGAAAATGAAGGAGCTGAACAAGTAATGCAGCTCAACGTGCAACTCTTTCCAGTGAGTAAAAGTTGGAAAAACATTCCTAAGGAAAAATAATGATTAAAATATTCGGTAAAAAGTTTGTCTCTCTATTATTTGTAACTGCAATGCCCCTCTTATGGACCTCTTGTGCGAGTGCAGTCGACGAAGAAAACCCTCCACTTGAAATTATGGAGAAAAAAGAACTTCAAATTTTGGAGAAGTCTTTAGATATTAATGACGAAGAGTCTGTTGGCAAAGTTCTTAAGAAAATTCAGGTAGAAGAGTCTATTGAAGAAAAAAATCAAGGTTCACCGATGGCCCCAATTGGTCTACCCGGCGCAGCACCTGCCGCGGCAACCCGGAAAATGAATCAAATGATTCTGGAAATTGAGGGGAAAACAAGCCAATCAAAAAAAATGCCCTCTACTAGTGCCTCGGAGATTCGCTCAGGTAGTGATGACAACACAAATACCATGGGGGAATTTGATGAGGAAAAACAGGAGAGCAATGATTCAGATAAAGAGACAGCGCCAAAGCGCGGTGGAACTGTGATTACAACTAACAACTAACTTTAAGATTTTATTTTCCACAAAGGTAAAGAAGCTTTAAACTCTTTTCATAATAAACAATCTCAGCATTTTTCAAAGTGATCTTAGCTAAACGGCTTTCAAGTAAGGCATCTTCATACTCAAGACGAGTCAAGCCACCGATTTGGTATGATTCCAAAGTAAGAGTTAAGTGTTCTTGAGAGAGTGCAGATTGTTCCTGAGCTAATATGAGATTGTCTCGCCCAATTTGAATGTCGTCTTTTAAGATCTGAAATTCATTTGAAACTTTGGCCTGATAGTAAGACTTCTTAATCTTCACATTTTCCAAACTCAATTGAGCATTACGAAGTTTCATGGTTGATTGTAGGCCATCAAATATATTCCAACTGAGCGCAAGCCCCACTTCACCTGAGAGATTTTCGTTTGTTTGGCTAAGGGTACTAAATTCCGAATTTTTATGAATATAATCGTAGTTCCCAAACCCTATGAGTCTTGGATAATAACTACCCTTAGCAAACTCTTTGGTTTCGAAAGCAATTTTTTCTTGTACCTTCAACTCCTGAAACTCTAGGTTTTGATGTAGATCAAGGCTCGGAATATCTCGTAATTCTGGTAACTCAAATAAGTCGAATTTGGGTATTTGAGAGCTCTCCCTGCCTATTAATTCACTCAGTGAAACCCACGATGTTTTAAATTGCTGAGTTTGATTAACAAGTGAAATTGAATCTTTTTTCATTAAAATTTTCGCTTTGAGCCATTCTCGTTTTGTCATGGCCCCACTGTTAAACTTCTCTTCACTTTTTTGAAATTGCTTTCGTGTCGTTTGGTATTGTTCGGACCACCAATTTGCTAATTCGAAGGATACACTTGTCTTGGCGTAAAGTAATTTAATCTGCATAATTGTCAGACGCTCTGATGATTCGAGTGAAAATCCAGAAAGCTTAGCTTCTTGTTCAACGATTGACTTTGCTTTAAAAGTCTGTAGACCATCAAATAATACCCAACTTAACCCAAGTCCGACAGAGTTTGAATAGGTGTCAAAATCACCTCTAGCAGGTGCACCTTCCTGAAGTGCCTTCAGGTTTTGGTAGACTGTCCTTGCTCGAGCATCTACAGTAGGAAAAAGCCGACTTGTACCAAGTATTTCATCGTTGAGCGCCATGAGATGAGCGTTTTGTGCGACTTGATGATCAGGACTATGAGTTAAGCCCTCATCAATTGCCTGGCTTAAACTCAGGCTTCCGGCGACCTCAACCTGCGAATAAATGACAGACCCTAGAGTTGAGCCTATAATTAAAAGCATTAGCGACAATAATTGTGGCATAGAAAAATAATGACTTTTGAAAGTGAACTGTTTCATTCTAATTATCTCCCCGCTCATCTTGAATAGCTTCTCTATAGGCTGGTTCCACACTTTGACGAGTAGGCTTTTGACCTTCTTCGTCACCGAGCTTCCACCAAAGTTTTGCACTTACATATCTCATATCGTTGAGGATTTCAAAGAACACTGGAACTAAATAAAGGATTAACACTGAACCAAGTAATAAGCCATATGCTACTGAAATTGCCATAGGTATTAGGAATTGAGCTTGAAAACTGGTTTCCATAATAAGTGGCCAGAGTCCAATAACAGTCGTCATCGTGGTGAGAAGTATCGGCCTAAAGCGGCTAGTACCGGCTTCAATTAGCGCTTGTCTGATAGGCATTTTTTTTCTGATATTGATATTTATTTGATCCACGAAAACAATGGAATCATTAATCACAATCCCTGTGAGTGCGATAATACCAAAGGCTGAAAGTTGAGTGACCATTTGACCATGAATCAAATGTCCCCAAAATGCACCAATCACACCAAGAGGGATCATCATCAAAATAAGCCCTGCTTGAAGATAAGATCTAAATACAAGAATCAAGATAACGAGAATTGCAAAGAGGGCCGGTGGGAAAGCTCGAGCGAGTGAAGCTACCATCTTGGAATTTTCTCTGGCCTGTCCTTCTTTGGCTGTTTGAACATTGGGAAAGGCCGCGAGAATATCAGGTATTACTTCCGCATTAAGCCTTTCATTCATTGTTGTTGATGATATATTCGGGTCAGCAAAGTCTGCTTCGACAGTAATTTTACGTGCACCGTCTAGATGCTGGATTACAGCAAAACCACGCTTGATTTCAAAATCAGCCAATACACCGAGTGGGACTAGATCACCCTTCGATGTCCTAATAAGGAACTCACTCAGTTGGTTTATACTACTTCGCTCGTTTTCCTTGAGACGCACCCATAATCTAATTTCATCAGGCCCCCTTTGAAGACGCTGGATTTCACTTCCAAACCAAGCATTGCGAACTTGTCTTGAAATTTCGCCTGAAGTCAAACCATAAGAATTAGCGATATCTTTCGTTTGGATATAAATTTCACGGCGCCCGCGTACTTCACTATCTCCGATGTCTTTTAGCTCAGAATATTCGTTTAGTCGACTCATTAAAGAGTCGCGTGCTTTACCTAGTGCTTCTAAGTTTTCAGATACCAGTCCAAAAGTAACGGGTCTCCCCCATCGTCCAGCTTCAATTGATAAAGAAACCACACCAGGATAATCTTCAAAAATTTGACGCATTTTTTTAATAATGATGGTCGAGCCCATGGTGCGATTTTGAGCTTTGGCAAAAGAAACTTTAAGATCGGCGGCGTGTGAACCCTTTTCACCTTTACGGTTGGAACCCAATGACCTTTTGACAGCCACAAACATGGAATCGCCGACAACAACATGCTCTTTAAATTCATCGTTGAGTGCCCAAATTTTCCGTTCTAAATCTTCCATGATTGCATTGGTTTTATCCAAAGGAGTGCCAGGTACCATACTAAGCTGGATAGCAACACTTTCACGATCCATTTTTGGAAATGGATTAAATTCAATAATCTTACCATCAATCATCCCTTTGTTGATAATGAAAAAAGCGATTGGGATCGTCACGATAACGTATTTTGATTTCATTACCCAAGCTAAACTTTGTCCATATTTATTTACAACAGCAGAAAAGCCTGATTCCATTTTCTTTCTAAAAACAGAGTCTTTATCGTGTTTATGAAGCCCCTTAGAATGACTTAAGTGAGCAGGTAGAATAAAGAATGATTCTACCAAAGAAAAAATCAATGCACCAATAACAACAACTGCCATCTGTGGAACCAATTTTCCAATATAACCTTCGAGGAAAAAGAAGGGTGTAAATGCAAGTATGGTCGTTAGAACTGCAGTAAAAACAGGAGCAATTATTTGTTGGATTCCCTTGGTGGCAGCTTCGAACGAAGTCGCCCCTTTTTCTTTTTCTTGGAATATTTGCTCGGCGACGACAATAGCATCATCCACTAGGATTCCAATGACCAGGATCATTCCAAAAAGAGAAAGTACGTTGATTGTTATCCCGAGAATATTTGCAATGATAAACATCCCCGCAAATGAAATAGGAATCCCTAGGGCTACCCAAAATGCGATTCTCCAATTTAAGAATAGTGAAAGAATCAAAGTCACTAGGATAAAACCAATCATACCGTTCTTGGTCAGAAGGTCAATTCGACCTTGAAGATGATCGGTGGCATCGATCAATATTTTGGCTTCAATCTCAGGATACAGGTCACGAAACTCATCCAATACTTCGACAGTCATATCTTTAATATGTAATAGATCTTCACCACCTGTTTTGTCCACCGATATCAGCACTGCACGTTGACCATTAAAATAAGTAGCCGAAGGGACATCAGCCCAGCGCTCAACGACATGGGCTACATCACTGAGCCTGACTTGTGACACTCCTTGAGATTTGACGATAAGATCTTGTAATTTCCAGACTGCATTAGTTTCGTTATATGAGCGAATGAGTAACTCTTCGGCACTTGTCTTCACGCTGCCGCCGGAGAAATCTCGGTTGGAGCCAGATATAGCACGGACCACATCATCTTGGCTTACGTTTCTTGCTCTCAAGGCATTTTGATCGAGCTCAATAGCCAGCTCTCTTTGAGGAATACCCTCAACAGTAATTTGGGTAACACCTGGTTTGGTACGCAGCATTTCTTCAAAGCGTTCGGCGCGGTCTTTCAGTGACCAGAGGTCTGTGCTTGCCATGAGTCCCACACTAATTGATCTCGATCTTGCGGGAACAACATAGACCTGAGGCTTTTCGGCGCCTGTAGGGTAGCCCGATATTCTATCAACAGCATTTTTAACATCAATTAGGATTTCGGTTGCATCATAAGATTCTTGTACATAAACACGGATGGTCCCACGGTTTTCAGCAGAAACTGAAGTTGTCCAATCGATACCCTTCATCCCTATTAAATTGTTCTCAACTTTTTTGACTAGGACTTGTTCGATTTCGGTAGGAGATGTGCCTGGATAAATCATATCAACAAGTATTAAGTTGGATTTGTTTTCAGGAAAAAAAGATGTATTGATTTGCTTGAGACTCATGTATCCGTATATGAGGATGACAAACATGAGCACATTGGCCCATATAGGATAACGATTAAAGTATTCAATTAAAGACTTCATTGACTAGCCTCAGCTTGATTATTCTCTTGAATAGTCTCTTGAGATACGCGAGCGATGGCTTTCATACCAGTTACGAACTCTTGGAATAATTCCGAGACAACTTCTTCACCGTCTTTGAAACCTTCAGTGGAGATATAGACTGAATCTTTGGTTTGAATTTTAACCTTAGCGACTCTGGCTGTTAATGTTGAGTCTGCCATCACCAGAACTTTATTTCCATGGAACATGGCCTCTACAGGCAGAGCAAAAACTTTTTGAATGGATTTGCTTGAGATGATTGCTGTTCCAAATCTGCTATCAAGAATTTTGGGGTTATTTTTAGAATAAGGAATACTGACAACAGCAGGTACATTTTGAGTCGATGGGTCGACGGACTGAGATATTCTAGTCATTTTACCTGAGATGAATTGGTCATGACCTTCCAATTGGATCTTGACGTTTTTACCGACTTGGACTTGGTTAACTGAACTAAGAGGGATTTCGACTTGCATCTCATGTTGACTAGTACTGATAAATAATCCGAGAATTTGTCCAGGAGTGACGATGTTTCCAGAAGTGACCTGACTTGTGACAATTGTGCCATCACTTGGAGCCCGGGTGATGTGTTTATCGACCTGTAATTTTTGTTGTTCCAAAGTGAAATGTAAGGTAGAAATACCCATTCTATGAAAGAGCATCTGCTCGCGACTTTCTTGCATCGTTGGAAGCTTTGGAAGTTTTGAGGTAGAAGCTTTAATCGTTTCAGGTGCTTGCAAAACTTTGAAGTACTCTTCCCATTTACTCACCGCATCAGGACTTTGCGACCTAAGCTCCGGAATAAAGTCACTTAAACTAGTAAGTAGTTTGGCTCGAGTCATTTCAAGGGCGAGTTGGGCTTGACGAGAGTCAACTTGAAAAATCAATTGTCCTGGAGAAAAATTCTGCCCTGCTCTTAGTTTAAAACCTGACTTTAACAGTCGACCTTGAACTTCGGATTTGAGTTGGATGCGAGTCAAAGATTGGATTTTACCATGAGCTTTGATCTCTATTGAACGAGACTGTTCCTTGACTGTAATGATATCAAATGTTTTGATCACAGGAGGTTTGGCTTTGCGCTTGCTCTCAGGTTTTTGCCCCTTGAGTAATACAAATAAAGTGATGGCTACGCCAATAATTGCAATTGAAAAAATAATCTTTTTCACTTAAAGTCTCCTAAAGTGTCCTAATTGTCATGAGCTGTTCTAAAAATCCCAGCTGAGCATTAAAAGAGTTTGATAATCACTCATCTCAATACCTATGCCACCATAAGGGGTGGACGTTTGCATTCCGCCGCCAGAATAATTAGAACCGAAATACGGGTAAGCATAAAAATAGTAAGGTCGCACAACCCAAAGTCCTGATTCCCGATAGCGCCACTGAAATGCAACACCGGGTTGCATACTGAAGCGACGAGGTGTTACCTCGATCTGACCGGAAAGCCCTGTTTGGTTTCCATATAATGTATTGGTCGAAGCACAGCACTTTAAAGTAAGACCCGTGCGAAGATGAACGTATTCTGATTTGGATAATGAAAAGCCAATCTGTGGACCAAAAAGCTTGGAAAAAGAAGCGTCCGCATGTGAGTTTGGTGCACTGAGAATAAAAAGAATTATAAAAAATGAGTAAAGATACCTACCAGATAATTGCACGAGACTTGTCATTACAAAGCAAATCCAACTGCAATATCTACCTCGGCCCTAAAAATGTCACTCTCTAACGGGATTTGTTGACTGCCTGCATATTTGGGAAATGGTCCAGCGAGTTGAATTCCAATCGCTGAATCAATTGTAAAAGCGAGATGCTTACCACGATTTTCATAACCGATACCATACATTCCACCAAGGATTGCGGCGAAACTATTGTCTTGATTGATTTTAAGAGAGCCGCCTCTTAGCCCATAATTGTCTGCTTCATAGTAAGCGATACCGGTGATGAGGACTGCTTTTTGGAAATGACCTTCGCGTCTGGCTCCTGCATAGAAACGCATTTCCCAGCCCATTTCAAACACATCAAAATTGTTGGCACTGAGATTTCCCTCAGCTACTGTTTTGTATTTCTCACAATTTTTAAGGGACTTACCCTCACTTGTACAAGATTTTTCTTGCTTGTCTAGCACTTGAGTCCAGTAATCTTTGGCGCTTTGATTGAAATTTCTGGACATGTACCTAGGAGCAAAAACAAAACTCTTACCTCCATGCATCGGAAATTCAAGACCGAGCTTAACCCATATAAATTGATTGTTTTGAGGAAGAACTCCGTCTTCGGGCATGTCATTTTGACGGGCGACTGCATTAGCAAGTCTGATAGGATGTAAATATAAAGTGGGAGATGCACTCCATGCCAATTGACACAAAATCGTCAGTAGAATTCCAATCAGAACTTTATTTTTCAACGTTCACCTCCAGTGCCGGCAAAGATAGGAAATTACCTAAAAATTCGGGACCTCAAACGTCCATTGTTGATAGTGCCAACCTGGTGTTTGATCTCTTTTGGAGGTAGTTTTGAGGTGATTCATAGCATCTTGAGCATAGATAGTATTGGTTGCATAATAAACTCGGATGTCAGATACTGTATTTTGATCATCTATTAAGTATAACATACTCACAATAGGAGTCATAAAAGTCTTATCAGGCAGAAGCCTTGAATCAAATCGTCCTTTTGAAATAGAATCTTGATCTAGAATTTCTTGGATTTGAAAACCGAGTAAATGCCTATTATCAATGATACGTTTCTGAGCAATCTTTTCTTTGGAAGGCGCACACCCCATAAAGGACAATACAATTAAAATTAATACAGTCAGAGACAATAGCCTCGACCGTTTAGCTTTAGGCATAGGCTTAGGCTTAGATTTCAGTATAGATTGACTTTTAAAACTGTTCAACAATAACTTCTCTAAAAATAATCCAATTATCATCTAAAAAGAATGCTTTATAATCGGTAGCACGTTCATTTTCTTCTTGATGCATCACTAGGTGAGTTTTGATCATGGGTGCAATTTTAATTTGAAGCTCTTCAATGAATTTCAATGGTCCTTGAACCAAAGCGCCAGGGGCCGCCTCTAATCTTGGTAAATCTTGAAGTAAAATTTCTGACTCATCCACCCAATTATTAAAATACTCTCTATGCAATTGACGAACCGCATAGTCAAGTGCCAGCGCATCATCAGGAAGTGTCTCATAATTCAGATGTGCTTCTTTTTGATTGGCAAAGTTCAATATCGGGTGCTCACTTGAGTAATCAAGCTCTGAGATAGAGAAGTGCTCAAGGCGAAATCCGTAGACTTCTTTGAATGTCAAAGAATATTTTACATCTCCTTCTTCTCCTTCTTCTGCTTCCACTTGAAGGTCAATGACTAGGCCATCTTCTTTGGGGCGAATTGATTCAATAAGGCCGGTAGCCCCTTCATAGAAGTGATTGAGTAGTTCGTCAATTAACATGAGAGGCCTCTTAAGAGAAATTTACTCTGTAAATATAGAAAGACATTGTCCACAAGTTGTGATCACTTCATTCTTTAAAAAACTCATATTACAATTTTCATGCTTTTATCCGAGTAATTTGAATATAAGCCAAGAGGGAAACCTCTCAATTAGTTCGACTACAACATCTAGGAGTAGATCATGAAAACACCGATTTGGATTCAATTAAAAAGAAACTTTCACTTTAACTCAATTTTATCATTAGCTGTAATTGGAGTTATATCTTGCTCTTCAGTAGAAAGTACGAGTAAATCAAATGATGAAAAAAACAATGTATCAATCCAACGGGCAGATGATTATGTCGTTAATCAATTAATAAATGAAAACATAAAACAGGAACAAGAATCAGATCAAGATGTCTCTGCCCCCAGAGTTAT
>CAWVXU010000082.1:0-11913 GCA_963934255.1 uncultured Fibrobacterales bacterium | reverse complement strand
CCACGAAACCCTGGGACCCCCGACCATATACATACGATGGACCCGCCGCCCGCCGCGACTAGCCTCGGCATGGCTGCTTGAGCACAGAGCATGTAGTCCCCTTACCCATCGTCCCTGTCACAGCCACCACAGGAAGCGGACACAATAAAGCGAAGATATTAAGTTGAGAGCTAATGCGAGCACCGCACTTGAGTGCTTGCTGAATCTCAGGCTTTAAAGGAGATATACCCGCACTACGAATAATTAAATCATGCGAGTCACAACTGGAGAAAAACACCGAAACATCTTGACCTAAAACACTACGACTTGCTTCCTCCACAATCAGCTCAGAGTTGCCATCAATCACCCCAACATCAAACCCATGACTTTTGAAAAATCGAAAACTTGACTGACCTTCGACCCCATAACCATAAATCCAAATGCGGGACTCGCCCACGAAAGATTTTAAAACTTCAACCACTTTTTAACCGATAGCTTAGAATCTTTAGGCTGGATCAAAGCGGACGCCCAATCCTTTTTATTGAAGATCTCAGGTAAAAGAGAATTAACATCATCAAGAGTCACTTCATCAATTAATTTTAAAATCTGTACCGGCTTTAAAATCTCTTCACTCGGACGTCGTAAGAATTGACGTACCATGAAATTCATACGAGCACTTGTTGACTCAAGACTTAATTGTAATCCACCCTTTAGGGAGTCTTTGGCTTGATCAAATTCTTCTTGAGTTGCACCATCGGTCTTAAATTTGCAAATCTCATCGTTGAGGATTTGCATCGCTTGCTCAAACTTCTTGTCTTCAAGAGTCATGCACAAACTAAAACACATCGTGTCCGAATAGTTATCCATGCAGGAATAAACACTATAAGCCAAACCATGCTCTTCACGAATTACTTGAAATAAACGACTCGCCATACCATCACCAAAGATGCTATTGACAATGTTCATTGCTATCTGCTGACGTCGGTCTGTGGCTCCAATTGCAGTACCTAATACCACATTACATTGTTGAACATCTTTTTTCTTAACAAAATGTTTGGGAATTGGTGGTTGGAATTTTGCTTTGTGACTTTTCAAAGATTTCTGAGTATTTAATGCCTCTTCAACCATCTTTACAAATTTCTTATGATTCACAGCACCAGCAGCAGAAACAACCACTCGAAATTTGGATTTGACTTTGGTTTGATAAGATCTGAGATCTTTAATGTCAATACTTTTCACCGTTTTGAGATAACCAGCAATAGGCTGTCCTAGTCCCGTTTGGCCCCAAAGCGCTTCTGCAAAAAGATCGTGAATGATATCTTCTGGTGCATCAATACTTGCGCGAACTTCTTCTAAAATCACTTCTTTTTCTTTAGTGAATTCTTCTTTTTCGAGTAATGGTGCATTAATCATATCACATAATACATCGGTAGCAACACCGATCTCTTGTTCGACTACTTTGGTATAAAAACAAGTATGGTCGCGAGTGGTATAGGCATTGATATATCCACCCTTTGCTTCGATGGCTTGAACCTGCTCTAAAGGGTCACGCTTTTGAGTGCCTTTAAAGACCATGTGTTCATAAAAATGTGACACACCGTTAAGTTCTGGTGTTTCATGGCGAGAGCCATTTTCAACCCAAACACCTATAGTTGCAGAGGCAAAGGCTGATTGGGATTCAGTGATGACGACGACGCCATTAGGAAGTTCTGTTTGTTGTATTTTCATAATCTAAATCTACAAAAATTTTAACCAATCATTGAAAGTTCTGGATATTCCAAAGTTTACCCTGATCGGTGATATCATTCTCATTTTTAAAATTCTCTTCAAATCGGCTCAATTTTATGATCAAGTCGTTAAGGTTTTAGACAGGTTTCAGTATGGTGGTATCCCAACGACCAAACTAAGGAACAATAAAGTACCACAATCGTTTTTAATCTTGCTCGGCATGAGTATGCCGAGAATGAATGGATTAGAATTTTAACATCAATTAATAAAGGACCCTGTTAATAAGCTAGGTCTCAGTAAAAATCCGGATTATATTTAAAAAAAGCCCTACTCAATTGAGTAGGGCTTTTTTTAAATGAATTAAGTCATTAAGACCAAAGTCAAAAGCTAAAACGTTTATGCTTCTTGTGCTTCTGGTCTTGGAAGTAAAGCTTTACGAGAAAGTTTGATCTTGCCGCGAGGGTCAACA
The DNA here is from genome assembly GCA_963934255.1 of uncultured Fibrobacterales bacterium. Classification (GTDB taxonomy): domain Bacteria; phylum Fibrobacterota; class Fibrobacteria; order Fibrobacterales; family CAWVXU01; genus CAWVXU01. The sequence continues at coordinate 9,737 of CAWVXU010000082.1, read as the reverse complement.
CCAATACATTTGATTTCAAGCTCATCACCTACAGAAAGAACATCTTCAACTTTGTCAGTTTTCTCATGTTGGATTTCTGAAATATGAAGTAGACCTTCTTTACCAGGAAGGATTTCAATAAATGCACCGAAGTTCACAACTGATTTCACTTTACCCATGTATACTTTATCAACTTCTGCTTCTGCAACGATCTCTTGGACCATTTTAAGAGCAACATCACCGGCTTTGCGAGTTGGAGCAGCGATAGTTACGTTACCATTGTCATCTACTGATAGATTAGTACCTGTAGTTGATTGGATTCCACGGATAACGTTTCCTCCAGGTCCGATAATGTCACGGATCTTACTTGAATCAATTTTGAGAGAGATAATCGCTGGTGCTTTTTCTGAAACCTGTGGGCGAGGTTCAGACATGCATTCGTCCATTTTACCAAGGATGTGGTTACGGCCAGCTTTTGCTTGAATAAGAGCTTCAGACATAAGTTCAGCAGTGATACCTTTGATTTTGATATCCATTTGGAAAGCAGTCACACCTTCTTTAGTACCAGTGATCTTGAAGTCCATATCACCAAGGTGATCTTCAGTACCAGTGATATCAGAAAGAATTTGGTATTTGTCACCTTCAGAAATCATGCCCATTGCGATACCCGCAACGTGTGCTTTAGTTGGAACACCAGCGTCCATAAGAGCAAGTGAACCACCACAAACAGAAGCCATAGATGAAGAACCGTTAGATTCTAGGATCTCAGACACAAGACGAATTGTGTATGGGAAATCTTCAGGATGAGGAAGTACAGGATTAAGTGAACGTTCAGCTAATTGGCCATGACCAATTTCACGGCGAGATACAGAACCTGTGCGTTTTACTTCACCAACAGAGAAAGGAGGGAAGTTATAGTGTAAGTTGTAGTTTTTGTGGATAGTTCCACCAAGAGTCTCGATGTGTTGCTCGTCGTCTTTAGTGCCAAGAGTCGCAGCAACAAGACCTTGAGTCTCACCACGTTGGAAAAGAGCTGAACCGTGTACAGAAGGGAGTACTTGGTTTTCAATTTCGATTGCACGGATATCAGCTGGGCCACGTCCGTCGATACGAAGTTGTTCATTAAGGATTTGGTTACGCATTTCAACACGCTCAACGTCAGCAAAGTAACCTTTGATTTCTTTTGCGCGATCTGCATACTCTTCACCTAGTGTTGCAAGAAGCTCGTCTTTGATAGCGGCCATTGCAGGGTAGTGATGAGTTTTAACCATTGGAGTGTGGAAAGTTTCGCGTAGTTTTGCAACAACAAGCTCTTCAACTTTAGCGTATAATTCTTTGTCAACAATTGGTAATACGAATTCTTTTTTAACAGGATTGATTTTAGCAATCAAAGCGTTTTGAGCAGCAACAAGTTTTTTGATTGCTTCGTGTCCCGCTTGAATACCAGCAACGATATCAGCTTCTTGAACTTCCCATGCACCACCTTCAACCATTACTACAGATTCTGCAGTACCAGCAAGGATCATCTCAAGTTCTCCAGCTTCTGAAGTTTCGTGATCAGGATTGATAAGGTATTCATCACCATTTTTAACAACGCGTACAGCCGCTACTTGCTCTTCAAATGGAACTTCTGAAAGTCCAACTGCAACTGATGCAGCAGAGATGCCAAATGTATCAATTGGTAGATCTTTATCATAAGACAAAACATTTAAGATAACTTGAACTTCGCGCATGAATCCTTCAGGGAACATTGGGCGAATTGGACGGTCAATAAGACGAGCAGTTAAAACTTCTGCGTCAGTAGGTCTTGCTTCACGTTTGAAGTATCCACCAGGGAATTTACCAGCAGCATATGCTTTTTCTCGGTAATCAACAGTTAATGGGAAAAAGCCCATTGAAGACTCGCCACCATAACACATAGTACAAAGTAGGAATGCATCGCCAGCTTTTACAGCTACTGAGCCAGATGCTTGCTTAGCCAAACGGCCAGTTTCAAAAGTGACAGATTTACCCGGAGCATACTCTACGGACTCTTCGATTTTACTTAACATATCAGACATGTTTTTTCTTTCTTTATTTCTTTGTTTCGGGTGTAAAAATAGTAAAAAAGGCTTCTTTTGGAGCCTTAGAAATGAGGTTGGAAGGCCTTTTTAAGCTTAAAATTTACTATTTCCGCTAATAAAACAAGGAATCGTCACCTATTGACTGTATTTCAAAGATCACAACTATGCTAAACGTTATTTTTAGGAGACCATGGCGACGTTACCCAGACAAATGTCAGAACATAAGATGGCAAACTTATTTTAAATAAAAGCGATATTACATCTTGAATCGGGTCATTAGATTCATGCCCAATCATCCAATTATACAATAAAAATAGAGACCAAATTCCGACAGGCACCCAATAAGCCAAGAGACTCGTTTGCTTTGACTTCTTATACACAATAGAATAAGAATAGGCGCCCATGGGAATGACACTTAAAGCGGTATGAATCAAAGGCAAGTCAAAAGCTAAAAGTTGGCCCGTTATGATTACTGTTAAGGCAAGTGAAAACCCAAGCTGAGTTGCTATGAGCTTATTTTGAAGCTTAAAGTATTCGAACATATATTATCCACCTAACACATCTAACTGTACTCATTGTTAGAGTTTTTTAGGGAACCATGGAATTATTGAAGAGGTTTGTTCAACATAGTCTTTATATTCTTGCCCACGAGTACTGATTGCTTGAGCTTCAGCTGCTGGAATACCGGTGACGTTTAATATGAAGAACCCAATCATCAGAGGAAGTCCAATAAAGACAAAACCCCATGGCAACCAAAGTGACACAACCGCTACCAATACCCAAATTGAAATTTCAAAAAAATAATTGGGGTGTCTTGAGTAACGCCAAAGCCCTGTCTTACAAACTCGTGAGGTTTTAACCTTTGACCTTTTGAATGATAATAATTGATAGTCAGCAATCGCCTCAAATACCAACGCAATAAATATCAAAGCAAAAATCGTCCAAAGAATACTTGATGAAGGCAAGGGATTCTTTAACGCAAAGTAAAATGGTAAACTCAACATAAAAGACATCGTTGATTGAATAAGGAAAAATTGCAAGTAATTTCGGTCGGGATTCTTATAGTTAGAATCCTGCTCTTTCCATTTGCGTTCGAACTCATGGTATCTACCATCAACTTCCTCGGTCAAATTACGATAGCCAATATGAGATGTCAGCCTGAGACCCCATAACATGGCAAGTAAACAAAACACAATAGAGATTGTACTCGTTGTTGAGTAATATTGAGAGAGGTACCAACTCACAGGAAGAAAGACATTAATGCCCCAAGCAATATCAATCACACTTGGATTGTTTAATTTTTTATACAACAAAAAGAAAAACAGTACGGAAATAAGTGGAATAATAAATCCAATAAATAATGTCATTTTTGATCCTGGTTATTTTTTATAAGAATAGAAATAATAAAGCAGTAAAGTGCGGCACCAAAAGGCAACACAAGTAGAGCCCAAACAAATACACCCGCTAATTGATACCAAATGATCTCAGTGAAAAAGACCATAGTGTTCTGAGTTAATAATTCTTTAAACTCCTCTATGGAATTGAATTCAAGTTCAATCCCTAGAAGGCTTGCCCCCAAAAACATCATGGGAAGCCAAAGCATAATTTGTAGTGGATACACTAAATAATTCACAGCCTGGCAAACCACCTGATTTAACTTTAAATACTTAGCCGCTACAAAAACCAAAGCAGTTGTGGAGCCAAGTACTGGAAAGATTCCAATTGCAGCTCCAACAACAATCGAAGAGGCAATGCTCTGCATACTCCAGCCGCTTTTTAGCTCTGAAACTATGGTGTTTGAAATTTTAGAGAATATTTTCATCATGAACCTTAGCGACCCCGCCCAAAATCATTCAAGCTTTCATTATTTTCTTTACTAATGACAAGCTGTAAATTATCTAGTGACCTTGCCTCGTATCCCGCCTCACAATAACACAAGTAGTATTCCCAAATTTTCCTAAAACGCTCATCAAAACCTGACTTTTGAATTTCTTTCCAATTGTTATGGAAACGGTGGTTCCATTCTCGAAGAGTTCGAGCGTAATGTGTTCCAAAATTTTCAAGATCGTGTATCATGAGCTTTGTATTAGAAGTCATAGCAGATACCATTGACTCAAGTGATGGACAAACCGCACCTGGGAAGATGTATTTTTGGATCCAATCACAATTTTTACGATAAGTGTGGTACTTGGAATTTGGAGTCGTTATCACTTGGACTACAGCAAGTCCAGAAGGTTTTAAAACCTCTTCAATTTTTTTAAAATAAACAGATAAGTTTTCATGTCCAACAGCTTCCACCATTTCAACTGACATCACACGGTCAAATTTGCCTAACTCGTGACGATAATCTTGATACTTAAACTGAATCAAATCTTGGACGCCTTCATCCTTTGCTCTTTGCTTGGCAACTTTTAGTTGTTGCTCCGACAAGGTAATGGATTTAACATGAACGCCATATTCCTTAACAGCCATGACAGCAAGTCCACCCCAACCAGAACCAACTTCAAGAACTCTCATCCCAGGTTTGAGTTGTAATTTATCAAGAACTGCACGCATTTTGTTTTCTTGAGCTTCCTCTAGAGACTCACTCGGAGTTTTCCAAAGTGCGCAAGAATATTGCATATGCGGATCCAAAAATGCTTCATATAGATCGTTACTGAGATCATAGTGATCACTAATGTTTTGACGACTACCATCAATGGTGTTGGCCTTTAACTTATGACCGAACCAATTTACCAAATCACCCATCTTGCTAAAAGCAAAATTTTGGTCTTCCATCGTCGTTTGATTAATAGCAAACCAGTGTAGAAGGGCCGTGAGGTCTGGACTAGACCAATCACCATCAACAAATGACTCACCAAAACCAACATCACCACTTACTAAAATTTTAGTGAAAAATGCCCACTCGTTAATGTTGAGTTCAACTGTTTTGGCGGAAGTTAATTCTCCAAAAAATAATTGTTTGCCATTGGGAAGGACAATCTCAAGCTTTCCATTTTTCGCTTTTGACAATAGCTTATTTAAAAACCATAAACTGACTCTATGGGTCATTGACATTGTCGATTGAGTTTCGTTTTGTGATAAAATTGCTGTCATTTTATTTCCTTTTAACAAGTGTTAAATTTTTCCCGTAAGTATTCTTTGAAGAAATACTGGTTTCTTCCATTTAAGCGTATACTTTGTTTGAGGTTCAGGGAGGTCATAAACATCCATTTTTTTGACGTAGTATAACATGGCTGCTTGTTTTCCAATCCGAACCGTCGTAAGTAATAGATTGGGTAGATTTCTCACCACATCTAAAAAGCTAATTGTCTTCGCCCTTGGCTTTAAATTCAAATTTGACTTGAATATCATTTGGCCGTCCCGATGTAGATCAATATCAACATGAACTACTCCAGCTGCTTCACTGATTTTTACTTCATAAAATCCCGCTACATTATTGAATGGAGAAACGTGAAAAGTCTTATCCATTCTAATTAGGACATCTAAGGGGTTTCCTGAGTATGCATAAGTATGTTTCTCACCGAAAGTGTTGTTGATTTCAACTATGAGACCGACTTTTGTTCCATCTTGGATAAGCAGATAAAAGTTTACCGGGTTAAAACAAAAACCAAACACCTTTGGCATAGTAATCAATTTCACTTGATTAAATTCTAGGGGACTATCATGAGAAAGTAAACAATCTCCTATTCTCTGATAAAGCGACCCTTTATACTGTGGTATGTAATCATTTTGATCAAACTTCAACAAGCGTGAACCTGTATCATAATCATTATTATTGGCATCAATATCTACTTGGAGGTACGCCAATGGATAGGAGAACTCATGTTCTACTGGTGTATAGCGCTTATGCCATGTTGTACCCGTCAAGTGAGAAATCATTCAAACGACTCCCCATCAAAGAATTCATTGACCATATCAACAGAGGATTTTACTGCATCTTCATGAAAACCATACCCCATATATGAGCCAGTATAAAAGGTGTTTTGGCTTCCATTTAAATTCCAAATAGCTTTACGTGTGCCAAGAGTCCCTAAATCAAAATTTGGGTGGAAATATCTGAATTCACGGATTACTTTGGATGGATCAATAGTTTGGTTTCTATTTAATGTTACCAAATAATTTTCGTCTGTCTTTAAGCCCTGTAACCTACCCATATCATAGGTTACTGATACTGGAAACGAATCTTTCACTTCTGGTTCTTTAGTGAAGTTCCATGAAGCCCAAGCTCTTTTATTAGTGGGCATAACCGAGGTGTCAGTATGAAGAACAGTATGATTCTCAATATAATTCCAAGGCGTCAAGGCTGTAATTTCTTCTGATGTTGGGTTTTCTAATAGTGGCAGTATTTGGTCGGCATGAGTTGCGAAAATAACTTGGTCATATTGAAACACACCTTCTGGTGTATGTATGATTACTCCAGTCTCATTGCGAGATACTTTTTCAATTTTTGACGAGATTTTAACCGAGCCTTTGAACACTTTTAAAAACTTTTTCACATAGGTAGCAGAACCACCAGCCACCGTTTGCCATTGAGGCCGATTGAGAATATTTAATAACCCATGATTCTTAAAAAAGTGCAAAAATAATGAGGCTGGAAAATCCAACATTGTTGCGTTGGATGAAGACCAAATTGCTCCACCTATGGGCACCAAATATTGCATGATAAATATATCAGATACTTTGAGTTCATCAAGATATGACTTCAGAGTCATTCCATCAAAATTCCGCTGAGCCTCTAAATCCTTTTTAGCATTCTTATTAAAGGTGTATACATCTTTTAACAAGCGATACATTTTGGGATTCAACAAATTTATACGATCGGCAAACAAGCCATTGAGATCAGTCCCTGCATATTGAAATCCAGACACTTCATCATGATATCCAAATGACATACAAGTATCTCTAATCTCAACATCCAGCTTTTTCATCATTGCGTGAAAATTAGGGTATGTCCAATTATTACAGACAATAAACCCTGTATCCACGCCAAGACCTTTATCTGCACCCTCTGTAATTTCTATGGTATTTGTATGTCCACCGACGTAATGTTCTTTTTCAAAAATTTCAACATCGTAATTATTATGAAGCATGAGTGCAGCAGATATCCCGGAAACTCCACCACCGATAACTGCTATTTTCTTTTTTGAACCCATGATATATACTCCCTAAATTGTGTAATTTCATCTATACCTTTAATTTTGTAAGCGCCACCTCCACCTATCACTATGGATATTTCTTTAGGTATTTCTTTTCTTAGTTGTTTTAAATAATCCATAGTCACTTTGTCAGTCATTGTTTTAGAAATACTCAACACAACACCAAGTGTATCAAGGTCTCTAGTCGCAGTTTCGATTGCTTCAATAGGTGTTCTTTCACCGAGATAAACGATCTTTATGTTTTCATACACAGCCAGGAGAGCGCACATTTGCAGTCCGAAAGAGTGGAAATCATTCGGAAGCATCCCTAGTAGTAAAGGTTTTCCGTTTAATAGTCTATTGGCTTCACGCCATTTTGTATCAATAAAATTTTCAAGACACTTTGAAGCAAAGTGTTCCATGGCTATATCAAGAAACCCATTTTCCCATTGATCGCCTAATTGAAATATAAATGGTGTTACAAAATTCTCACAAAAATCTAACGGTGTTGAGTTCCCCCACACCTCTGCAAAGATATCATGTAAGGCAGATTCATCAAAGGCGTTTATATGTTGAAGCGCTTGTTTTATTGTGGGTAAAAGTTTGTGAGGGTCAGCACTTTCTTTTGATTTTAATGGCAAAGATAAAGTTTGAAGAGTTGTTGATTCCCTTGGCAATAGGTCAATCAATTCTTCTTTACTTTTATCTATGATTTTGGAAATTTTAAAACCATTTTCTAGCAATTGCTGTACGATAAGTAGTTTTTGTAGATCCCCCTGTAGAAACCTTCTGTGTCCGCTTTGCAGCTTTTGAGGGGCGGGATAACCATATCTAGATTCCCATGCTCGAAGACGAAAAACACTCAGCCCGCTTCTTTTAGCTAAATCTCCAATACTCATATAATTGTTTTCAGCCATTGCATGTTTCAAAAAAAATGTATAGATTAAATCTACACACAATATATCATGATGAAAAGGAAATTGCTATGCTTTTTTCACAATTACTTAAAATAGCCCGTTTTCAGTTGATTTTTATGGCTCTAGCAATCTCGGTTGTAGTGGCATCGAGCCTTGTTTCCCAATGGGTGGGCAAAGCCTCTTCTCCTGACTCCAAAAAGCCTCAGTATACAGAAGTACGCACTACTACAAATGAAGAAACCGGAGCTTTTGATGTCGAGTACATAGATGCTAAAAGCAAAGTCTTTGCAACAAAGAGTCTCAAAATCCCTACAACAGGATGGCACCCTGAGATTGATTTCACGGATAAGCGCAACAACATCTCTTATTCCTTTAAGCACACAAGAGCTGGTGTTAAAGTACAATTTAATTCTAAAAAAGAATCTTACACCAAGGTGATTCAGGCGAAATCGGATTTTACTTGGGATTCAGGTATACACTTTTACATTCTACAAAACTTTGACAACATTATTCAGTCTGATCGTCAAGTTGAAATATTTCTTCCTGAGTATGGCAAGGCATTTAGCTTCACATTAAAAGCAAAGCTCCTAAGTGATGGCCAGTATTTAGTCACCATGCAGCCGTCAAATATGTTCTTAAAACTATTTGTAGATGAATTAAAAGTATGGTACAAAAGCAAAAAGTATCTCACAAAATATGAAGGGATTTCAGACATAAAAGACGCGCAAGGAGAGAACTACAATACTGTGATTGATTACACACTAAATACATCACCTTAAATATTCTGTTAGAAGTTCATACCTAGTTGTAAATTCACACCGCCATCCAAAGTAGGTATGGCAGTGAAATAAGTGTCAAGACGCTCTTTGCGTTCTGATCCAACAATATAAGCATCAATTAAGTTAGCAGCCCAAACTGCCCCTGTTGCACCCCAGACAATTTGACTTGTAAGTTGAGCATTTTCATAATCATCCCAACTCGAATCAATTTTCTTTTGTTTCCAAGAATTGTACTCTGCAAAAATAGCACTTTCATTAATGTTTGGTAAAGACGAAGAGCCGTCTACTGTACATGAATTTATCTCACAATATTCAATTTGAAGATTGGGAGTATTATTCTGAGAAGATACGACTTCATAATCGTCAAACTTTGAACTTGCTTGCATCGAAGTCACAAGACCTGTGGCTACTGAAGTGAAAAATGCCCCTGTCCAAATTGAACCACGAACCGTTTTACCCGCATACATCTGCCCCCACCCTGGGACTATAGCCGATCTAAAAATGACTGCACTTGTCTGTGTCGCCTCTCCAAGAAGCTCCTTTTGCATAGACTTAAAGGCATCTGCACCAAGGCTCACATTTTTCGAATCAACGACTTCACCGGTTTCAGTATTCACTAATTTAATAGCAACAAGGCGCTCACCCATTAATTCACTAATACGACCCGTCACAAGGTATTCAGCTGAAAGAAGTTCACCTATCTCTGCCGCACCCTCGTCACTTACCACCCCTGAGGCGATCAGAGACTGTTCTTCTAAGACTTTATTGAGCTGAGCTCGTTCGACAACTTTAACACCTTTAGAGGTCGCTACATTTACCACAAGCTCCGCAGTACTTGTACCCGCATCAGGCTCATTACTC
>CAWVXU010000081.1:0-12001 GCA_963934255.1 uncultured Fibrobacterales bacterium | reverse complement strand
GGGACTACTTGCTCTGTGCTCAAGCACATCTGTGATGCTTCTGGTGTGCGCACCCAAATCGGGGGTAACTTCGGTTTGGCCATGTTGGATTTGATTGCTCAGCTAGACGATTTAGATTTTGTCATACTTGAACTTTCATCATTTCAGTTAATGGATTTTGCGGGGCGAAGTGAAGGTCGTGGAGGGTTTGATATTTCGATATTCTTACGCACGACTTCAGAGCATTTGGACTGGCATGTGGATCAAGAAGAATATTTGTGGGCCAAGACTCAGTTAACATCTAGGCAGTCTTCTGAACAATTTTTAATCGTCAATGCTGATTCAGCTCATGCTGTTTCAATGGCTCAGGACTCTTTGGCAAAAGTCATTTCTTTTGGTGATCATGAGGTAGGATCAAATAGCGATTTGGGCTTGAAGGCTCACTATGAGCTTGATGAACTCAATGGTCCGATTCATTTTGATTCGGGTGTTTATTTTCTAAAAGATGGTCTTTTATTGGGGCCTCATCAACGAGAAAATTTAAGTGCGGCTTATCTGGCTGCGAGATTAATGAATATTGATTCAAGTGAAGCAATCGATGCTATAAAAACTTTCCCTGGCTTGGATATGCGGGCTCAAGTGGTGGGTAATCAGGCGGGGATTCGTTTTATAAATGACTCTTACGCCACTAGACCTGACGCAACAATTGCTGCTATCAATATGGTTCAAGAAGAGCCTTTGGCGCTTATCTTAGGTGGCTCCGAAAAATACGCTGACTTTGATGAACTTGCCGAGGCAATTTCTGTACATCGGAGTTTAAAATTCATCATCCTGATTGGGTTGACCTCGGCTCGTCTCAAGAGTTTAATTTCCGAGCGTGACTCAGTCAACTCTTTGGTGATTAAAGAAGCACAATCCTTGTCTGAAGCTTGCGAGTTGGGTGTTGAAGGATTAGGAGAAGAGTCAGAGGTTGAGTCCAGTATAGGTGGGACGCTTTTGTTATCACCGGCTTGTGCTAGCTTTGGTTTGTTTAAGAACTATAAAGATCGTGGCACTCAGTTTAATATTTGGGTTAAAAATTTTATTGAGTCTAATCGAGTTTAATTAAAGCTTTTGGTCTAGCTCGGTCTAAATCAGTCTAAATATTAGAACCTGGATTCCCATTTTCTACTTCACTTTGCTCGCTAACAAGGATTTTGCCTAAATTACCTCTATTTTCTCAACTACTTTCGTGTCAGTTAATCAGAGTGAGCTTGAATAATCTTATTTTAAAGTAGGATAATAGAAATAATAACAATTGGGAGTAGAGCTTCAGTGAGTGATGAATTTTTAGAAAGATACGAAAGCCAATTTTTAGCCTTTCTAAATCAGATATGTTCGACGCCACTTCGAAGTCTTGAAGAATTGAGTTGTTTGCCTTCTAGAGAGTTACTCAAAGTTGCTGATAAAGTTCCCGATAGCGCCTTGCCACTTTTTGTTTATGCCCTCAAGAGAAGCCCCGAAGGTGTAGAAACTTTTCAGAAGATTATGGGAGATCATGACGACGAGAACACTCAATTAGTCAATTCATTTTTTGATCGTTACATGGAGGTTATTTTAAATGAAGATGACCCCAAGGGTTTCAACCCTTTAATCCATTATATCCCTGAAGATAGTTTGAATGATCTGGTCTTTTTAGAGAGTCGTCAGAATTATTTCTGTGCTCAAGAGATAGGATTGATTATTCAGTTTCTTCATTACCATTTTGAAAAAGTTCCAGATTTCCTACCAGGTGAGCAGAGGCTTGCTTGGTCTTGGTTTTGGAATCGTGCCAGTTGTTCAGGAGAATAAATGCCATCACCTAGCGTACTCGAAGAAATAGAAACTATGACCTCAACGAAAGTTGAGAAACAGTTTAAGGTGATTCTCTTTAATGATGAAGACCACTCCTATGATTATGTGGTGGAGATACTGACTAAGATCTGTAAGCTCACTCGTGAGCAGTCATTTCGATGTGCTGTCGAAGTAGACCTGACTGGTCGGACGATTGTTTTTTATGGCGAACGTGAGAAGTGTATTGAAGTGAGTAATCAGATTAATGGTTATGGGCCTGATTATCGTATGCCGAGGTCCATTCACTCGATGGAGAGTGCTGTTGAAGCGTTTTAAATATTTGATGAACCTAGTTTTTCACAACACATCAAGCAGCTTCCAATCACAACAGAAGAGTTAGAGGGAGTTCTCTAGGGGGCCATCTTTTATTCAATAAATAGTTATTCCATTGAGGTGCGAAACGACACCTATGTGATGACATATGATTATACTGTTGACGCAAATCAGTTAATTCAAGTGTCCTATCCTGGTAGTCTTGAGCATGACCCTCCATTTGAACGGAGGTATTTGGTAAATACAGGTGAATTGGTTTGGGAACGCCACGGATACTCTAAGAACAAACGGCTAAAAGATCATTGGGTGAAAAAAGCTCCCACTTCAGGATATGAAATCAGAGTTCACTAACTAGTCTAATGTCTGTTTTTGTTCAGACAGTAATTGGAGATTCGTAGGGTCGCTAATATCATAGACACGCATGCCTCCCTCACCGGTAATGTATGCAGTCGTGGCATCAATGATAATATCCTTAGCATGGAAACCATCTAGATGACTTTGTAATACTGGCGAGAGCCCTTCTTCTAATTTGAATACTTTTAATCCTGCATCGCCCTCGCAGATGTAGAGCAGATCTCCTTGAATAGCTAAACCATGTGGATTGTGCATAGCATGAGTCTCTATAAGTGAAGGTGCATAAATATCTTGTACATCTACGATCTGTAACTCGTTATCGCCTCCCCAACATGCAGTGCCGCTTCTCAAGGTGACATAGGCTAAGCCATCTTGAACAACAACAGGGTCACAACTCACTGTATGTGAAAGTTCAGATGCTTTGACAGGGTTGGAAGGTTTAGAAATATCGAATATAATCAAGCCTCGTTGAGTTCCTAAATAGAGTGCACTGTCTTGTCGGAATATGGTCTCAACTCCAAATCCAACCTCGTCACGGCTCCATTTCTTAGGGTCTTCTCGAACTTGAATGTTGAAGGTATAGAGTTTGTTTAAATCAATTGCATAGAGATGGTTTTCATCCAATTCAAATCTTGCCATTGATCCACCTTGGCCTGGCCCACTCTGCTCTAGTAGATCGGTGCTGACAGCATCGTAGGTACGTGGTAGTATCTCACAATCTATGCAATCATCGTACCTATAATAATTTTGATAACAAGTATAAACAGTATCCCGTTGCCATGCTGTGGCGAGTCCGCCATCATTTTCTATCATCGGATAGCCCATTTTGTATACAGGCTCAAAGGCTTCATATAGAATTTTCTTAACAATTGGTTTGGCAAGGTCTCGAACATCAATAGCAATCAGTGTAGAGAAACTATTGGCATAGAGTATTCCATCCATAATTGCGATATCGATATTACCTGGTAGACTTAAAAAGCCAAGTTTAATCGGATTATTTGGGTCAGTATAATCATAGACATGAATACCACGATTGACATCGCTAATGAATTGAGCATCCCCTAAACGGTAGATTTTACCTGGGTTTATAATTTTATCATCCTGAATAAAATCGATCGTCGCTTTAAACTCTTCTTTTGAAGAATATAAGGGGGTATAGTTGAAATGGTATGTAATTTCTTCGTCTTCGGAGCATTGATCTAATTGGGTTCGGTCTGCATCTCCATCAACAATTGAATCGCTTTCATCGATATCATAGTATGACCCCCAAACCATCGGCTCTGCCATGAGTGAAGGCATCGTCTCAAATCCAAGTTGATCCACAGGTTCGACTAGTCTATTTGAGTCAAGTTGATCCTCTTTATCGTCAGATAAAAAACAACTTGAAAAAAGTAACGTGGCTAGGATTAATAAAAGTGATTTCATCATAAGCTCCAATGAAAGGTTTATCTAATGTAAGGATAGATTTGTATGACTTTGATTGAAAAGGATTTATGTGGATGTGGTTGAAAAGTGTTTATAAGCTGTTCAAACAGACAACATTTTATTAAACGTGGATGCAGGAGAATCTAGGCTAAGGAACGAGACTGTTTCAACTGTTACGAATTCAAAATAGCTTCTTTATCAATGGTAGAATTCTTGTATATTTCCTATTTTCCCAAGAGAGTAATCAACGGGGTTTTCAAATGATTTTACCGTTTATTTTAAAAATAAGGACCGTAGATGAATCAATCAAAATTAATTATTTTCTCTCAGAGAATTCTCAATATCACCTTCGTTCTTTTATTCTTAAGCAGTGTGAGTATGGCTGATGGATTCTCAATTGTTATCCCTAAGCCAGTAAGTGCTAAAAAATTGACTGGTCATTTTGCTCTCACTCAAAAAACCGTCATATCTATTAACAACACACAAAGTGAACTTGTTAAACTGGCAGAAAATTTTGCACGTATTTTGAGACCAGCTACGGGCTATAAATTACCCGTCGTTTATTCTCCTAGGACTAACTCAATCAAATTGACCATTGATAAGAAACAACAATACGGCAATGAGGGATACATTCTAAATATAACAGACAATGGTATCAGCTTAATAGCTAAAACTACGACTGGACTTTTTAGAGGAACTCAAACATTACGCCAGATGCTAGGCGCAAAGATTGAAGCGAGTACCCAACAAAAAGGTCCTTGGAATATAAGTAAAGGACATGTGGTAGACTATCCTAGAATGGCTTATCGAGGATTTATGTTAGACGTTGCCCGGCATTTTTATAGTGTAGCCGAAGTGAAGATTCTCCTCGACCAAATGGCACTTTATAAATTTAATGTTTTTCATTTTCATCTGACTGATGATCAAGGTTGGCGAATTGAAATCCCTGGTTGGCCCAAACTGACCACAGTGGGGAGTCGATCCGGAGTGAATCAAACCGATTGTCAATCTTGTTTTTATACTTTAAAAGAGTTTGATGAAATCATCGCCTATGCAGAAGAACGTCACATCAGTGTGATTCCTGAGATTGATACTCCGGGCCATGTTCGTGCTGCGATGGCTTCTTACCCAGATGAACTTTATTGTGATGGTGAGGCTCCGGATTGGCCTTATACGTCAATGAAGGTTCAAATTAGCTCGCTCTGCTTTAGTAACCCCAAAATTTATGAGTTTTTTAATGATGTTATCGCCACGATCGCTCCACGAATAAATAGTGACTATATCCATGTCGGTGGGGATGAAACTCCTAAATGGGTGAAGCATGAGGACTATCAAACATTTATGCTCAAGGCCAAAGCCATCATAGCCAAACACAATAAGAAAATGATTGGTTGGACAGACGATTTAGGGAGTGTCAAAGGGCTAGATTCTGATGTCATAGGTCAACATTGGGCCATAGATGCAGTCTGTTGTGAAACCACCTTATCGGTGGTAGCTCAGGGCGGCAAAATCTTGATGTCACCAGCCAACAAAACGTATCTGAGTCTTAAATACAATGAAAAGTCTCCTTTTGGAGGCTCATTTGCGGGCTACAACAATACTCAAAATGGCTACAACTGGGACCCAGCTACCATTGCTCCAGGAGTCAAAGAAAAAGATATCATTGGCATAGAGGCCGCCCTTTGGGGGGAGCGCATTAAGAGCCTGGCTGATGCTCACTATATGATTTTTCCACGTTTGATGAGTCTATCTGAAGTAGGCTGGACTCCTCAAAAAGACCGTGACTGGGACGAGTTTAAACACCGTTTAGGCTCACATGGTCCAAGGTTGAGAGAGTTAGGGATTAACTATTATCGTTCGCCTTTGGTTCCTTGGCGTTAATAGAACGCAAGTGGTTTATGGCGATAAGTTATTTATTATACAATTAAATTATGAAACTATGTTCTATAGGTGTTGCCAAAATGTGTACACATTTAAGCCCGCCATCATAAAAGGGCTATGACTTTTGATTCGAAAGGTTCATATTAAGGTCTCATATAAGACTATTTGGTAGCAACATTTTACAAAAAAGTCGTTTAGGTGGTTATGATGGTTACAGTATTTCAAAAGCTCGAAAGTTCTTCAATATTGAGTATTCGATGGATTGCTGTATTATTTTGGGCGCTTTTAATAGCTCAAGAGGCCTTCAGCTTGACTTTATATGTCAAATCACCCTATCCCTCACAGCAGTTGTTTGTCGCCGGCAACCAAGAGTTTGGTTGGTGGTCGGGTAGGCAGATGGTGTCACAAGCGGATGATTGGTTTATGGTCAATGTTACAATGACAACGACCTTGAGTCTTGATGTGCTGTCGGTGTATCCTGACCTGGGGCGAACTAGTTCGTTAGAGCTTGGCTCCATGGAATCTATTTTTCAAAACTTAGCACCAAGAGCAGATGAGGCATATGTAGTCATTGACCTCAATGGGCAGGTCAGTGTGAGTGACTCTCAGCTCGGAAATCAACCGATATCTTCTTCTGTCATGGTGAGTTCTCGTGCGGCTGGATCGTCCTCCTCAACAACGAACCTAAACACAAACTCCTCTAATACACCAAATACTACAAATACGCCAACTGATCTAACTGACCTTCAAGACTTAGGTACTATCGTTGAGGATACACTCTATATTGCTTATGGAGACTCTATTGAAATCAACGCGAAAGATGCCAATTTGAGTGAGTGGAGCGGTGACACAGATTTTCTTCAATTAAATGATAGTACCCTCAGAGTCTCTCCTGCAAGTGAATCCAAATATTATCTCAAAAGTTACTCCCGATTAAATATTACGAATGAAAATTCGAGTTTTGAGCTTCCAGTTAGAGGTAAAGGTACTGGTATTGTAGATCAAAATACTATCCCCGGTTGGAGAACGACCGCAAAGGATGGCAAGATTGAGGTATGGAGAGATGCTCATGGTGTTGTGGCATCTGACGGAGATCAATTTGTGGAGTTAAATGCCAACTTTCAAGGGAACCTTTTTCAAGATATTCAGACCGCAGGGGGGGAAGAAATTCTGATAGAGTTTGCGCATCGGGGGAGAATGGGGCCAGACCGACTCGGGCTCAAAATTGGACCACCTGAAGGCCCTTATACTACGATAGGCGAATATACAGGTTCGACAGACAAATGGGCTCTTCATCAAGAAATTATTCAGATTCCTGTGGGTCAAACATCCACCAGAATATTTTTTACCTCAGAAGGATTTACGAACAGCTCGGTGGGTAATTTTTTAGATGCGATTAGTTATACTAGGACTCGAGCCTCTACTGATTCGGTAGTGGTTATTGTTCAATATCCTATGGAAGTATCTTCACCAATAGACGCAAATATTTATGACGATGGTGATGGAATTGCCGATAGCTTAGTGATTGACTTTGATGTCGACTTGACCAATAAAAATCGTTTTGATTCGGTCACTGTTTATTGGGGTAAAGATTCAAGTAATTATCTATGGAGAGATTTCACTGTTCAAGGCGATCAATTAATCTTATCTCAACAGAGATTTAGCACGATGGTTTATACTGGTAAAGTTGATGCTCAAGATCAGATGAGTATCAAATTTCATTATTCTGATCTGATATTCCAAACAGGTACTCAAATAGAGAAATCCATCGAGATTCAAGATCAAGTTGGCCCCGTATTAGTTCAAGCTTTCCTGATAGAAGGTGATAGACAAATGATCATTGCAATGTATTCTGAGCCAGTCCAAACTGATTTTGGTCAACGTCAAAATGAACTCATTCTCTATCAAAGTAAAGCATCCGGTAATTATGAAGCTGAATACTTTTATGAAGACTTTGAATTGAATAGTGATTTATCAAGTGGTAAAATTTATCATGCTGAGAACATGTTAGCCAGCAAAGACTCTCTGCGGCTCAGTGTCCTCCAAGGTGTAACTGATCTAAATGGTAATCATCCACATAAGGATAATGCCTATGTTCAGTTAAGCCGCCAGCAAGCATTAAATGTCTCAAGGTCATCTATGGCTGTTGTGCCCGAACAAGTTGAAGGAGCAAGATCTATCGCTTTAGAAATGGTGGATCAAAACCTATCGGCTGAAGACATCCCGGCTAGCATCGGAAGAATCGGAGCTCGTATTGATCTAGATTATATGTCTTTCTTGAAAAACTATGAGAATATAGACCCTTCTCTCATAAAAATTGAATGGACGATGTATGTCTATACGTCCCTGGGTGGTTTCATCGATAAAGAGACTGGTGTGGTAGAATGTTACGATGCAAAATTTGAAGGCGGCTGTCTAGTAGATGATCGAATGTTGTATGTCGGTTGGAATATGTTAGACATCAACGGACGTAAGGCAGGCAGTGGAGCTTATATTGGAAGAGTGAGTTTGGATTTTAAATATGATGACAGGGTGATAACTGAGTCAAATGAGCTTTGGACCTTTGGTGTGAGACGATCTGAGTAAAAGCCTAGCTTTAAGAGCCTCGTTCAGCTTGAGCGAGTAACTTCTCCTCGTTCTCTTCACGCGCTTCATCGATTGCTTCCATGACATTTTTAACATCAATCTCTTTAGTCGATCTTTTAAATTGACCTGTCAAAGGAGTTTCAGGAGTCAGGTCTCCTGCTTTGTAAATAGCCCACATCTCTTGACCAAATTCAGTGGCCTTCAGCTCGGGTGCATACTGACTAAAGTAATCTCTTAAATTATTGAGATCACGAATTAAGAAGTCAGCAGCGTTGTTATTACTCGTTGCATCTACGGCCTGAGGTAGGTCAATAATTATCGGCCCAAATTCATCCACGAGGACATTGTATTCGGATAAATCTGCGTGTACAATTCCAGCGCAAAGCATCTTCATCACATCGACAATCAATGCACTGTAGTATTCCATCGCTTGGTCTTCGGTAAGGGCGAGATCATGGAGTCTTGGGGCGACGTCGCCATCAGGACCAATCACCAACTCCATCAAAAGAACTCCATCCATACAGTAAAATGGTTCAGGAACTCTAGCGCCGGTCTCCGCGACTTTATAAAGAGCATCTACTTCTGCATTTTGCCAAGAGGACTCCATTTCTTTGCGACCATATTTGGTATGCTTTTCCATGGCTCGAGCTTTGCGACTATTGCGGGTTTTACGACCCTCTTGGTAAGTCGCTTGTTTTTTGAAATTTCGTTTGGTGATATCTTTATAGACTTTAGCACAGCGATATTGACCTTGAGAGTAGACGACATAAATATCGGCTTCTTTACCACTGGCTAATCTTTTGACGACTTCATCAATGAGTCCATCACGGACCATTCCTTCGAGAGCTTTGGGGAGTTTCATTTAAGCCTATCTACCAAACAATGTTGTAGGGTTCAGTGGCGGTTCTAAAGTATGTTCTGGCAAGCCAAGTATGATAGATATCGCCTTCTCGTTCGATTGTGTTGTAATAGGCTAACTCTTGCATCTTAGCATCATAGGCATTAAAAAGTCCGGTTTTAAGCGCAATGACTTCAGCCGAAATGTTGACGCCATAGCGAGAGTTTGAATAGTCCAAGAAAAATGTAATATCATCAAGACCTGTTGTTGCAATTGCTTCTTGGGCAAGCAATGAGGCTGTGATATGATCTGGATGGTTTCCTGGATTTAAGCCAGTGTCGTGATCTTGGAGGTGGAAACTAATGTCCCAATTATCTTTGGCGTGCATGTGTATAATATCTTGGACTGTTGTGACCAGCTGATCCCATGTGTAGCTAGCAGTCTTATTGACATTTTGAATAGTACTGATATTTCCTGATTTTAATTTGGATAATGATTGATTATTGTATGCACTAAATCCATCACCTGATCCATTACCGTCAGGAAGTCTGAGGAAGTAACTTTTAGTGTGTGCGATAATTGTTTGGACAACTTGGTTATTATTAAAGTTGAGGTCAAAAGATTCAATTGGGCTTGAGTCATTGAGTGTCCAAGCAATTGAATTCAGTGCACCTTGCTCACGAGCATTCCAGAAGGTTTCATCTTTGCCGGCTTCGCCTGCTGTGATGTAGATAAATATCACTTCGTCGGCTTCGAGGATATCCTTATGTGCATGATCCCCCATAAAAATTTGCCAATCATCTTCGTGTGCTGTAATATAGAATGCCATTTTCCCTAAAGGGCCAAATGGACCGGCTGAGCTAGTGGGTAGAATGGACGAAGAGGACAATAAACCTGAAGACGATAAAATGGGAGACGAAAGTGTCGTTGACGAAAGTGTCGATGAGGAGAGCCCGCCTGAGGAAGTTAAGATGGGATTCTCTGTAGATGAAAGTGCTGTATCTGAATCGATAACTAGTTCTGAATCAGGAGAGTTTACACCGTCATTACAAGCCACGAAGGCTATTAGGATAATTAAAAGGAGAGCTAAATTTTTCATGATAACCTCTAAATAACAAAGATGTTTAAAACATACTAAAGTTCAGCTTGGAACTAGGCTCTCAGACCTAAAAAATTGCCATACAATGGGTTACTATTTTCTTTAAGAATCTGGATACAGCGCCAGAAGACCATGGGGCTGTATCTTTCCAGTAGTTGTTCGATTTGATTACTTCTTCGGTTTGGCTGTGTGGCTTTTTTGGATGACTTCTTGAGAATTTAGCTTGAGAACCTTTTGCATATAGAGGATTTCAACTTTATTTCGTGCCCAAGGTGTCCTGCGCAGAAAGCTGAGGCTGGACTTGATTGACGGTTCTTTGGCAAAGCAATTAATGGTGATTTGGGATGCCATGGCCTCCCAGCCTAACAAATCAACTAATTCCTCAAGCATCTGAATGAGCTTAATTCCATGTAATGGGTTTGTTTGTTGCTGATCCACTGAGGGTTCCTTAATTGAGGTGAATTGACCATCTGCTAGCACCCATGTCAACCTAAGTGCTTTTAAAACAAATCTATAAAGTCCAGAAGGATATCACTCTGTTAAATGGTGATTGTGAAACTTAAGATTGTTGACAAAGTTTTTATGCGATATCTTCGAGAATATTGAATTTTTGCGGGAATTGATATGAATAACTGGGGCGTTGGTAACAAAATTCCTGGGCTACCTTGTGGCTTTTAAAGTAATTACAGATTTTGAGAACCTCACTAGAGGTAAGGCTGTTCAACAAGAGCGGTTGAGAGTTCTGAAGCCACTCATTGATGGTCCGACTGGAAAACTCTCTCTACTTAAATAAGATGTTGAACTCAGAAAGAAGCATGAAGATCGAAATGAGATCAGTGAATAATCAAGTCTATATCCAAAATACGCAATTACGTAACTAGCGAATCAGCATAAGTATTCGGTTTGAAAATATTATATTCTAAGTTTACTCTATTAGTTGCTTATAATAAGAAAGACTTGGTTTAAGCTTGGTGAAAAACTCCTATGACATCATTATTATCGGCGGTGGCATTATAGGGCTCTTCCAAGCCATAGAAGCTAAACGCCGAGGATTATCTGTCGCTTTAATCGAGAGAGTTCAATTGGGGTTTGGAGCAAGTGGTGCAGGCTCTGGTATATTGATGACTCATGGCGCTACTCAATTTCATTCCAAATTCCGTGAATTTTATGTTCGTTCAATTAATGAATATTACCCAGAGTGGTTTGAAATGCTGAGTCAAGATAACCACCAGGAGATCAGGCCACGTCAAACGGGCTCTTGGCAATTTTATACTGATGAATCTAAGTTTGACTCTTTACAATCACAACTTACCCGTGAAGCATCGCAAAATTTTGAACACATTTCAAGAATCCCTGAGCACCTTAAGGACTGGATGATACCCGAAGACTTTGTCGGTGGATTTCATTTTCCACTCGAAGAAATTATCCACAATAATGATCTTCTAGCAGCGATGACAATTTGGGCGAGAAATCATCATATTGATATATTTGAAAACACCACGGTTAAGCAGGCAGTATATGAAAGTGAATTTTGGTCTGTGGATATTCAAATACAAGCACAGCCAATTGTTTCCTCCTCAGTCAAATCCTCTTCAATTCAATCGACCCATTTGATTTGCTCCTCCGGAGCTTGGCTTGATGAAACTTTAAAACCCTTCGGTTACGAATCTCGAATGACTCCCGTTCGAGGACAA
>CAWVXU010000080.1:0-12024 GCA_963934255.1 uncultured Fibrobacterales bacterium | reverse complement strand
ATTGTGACTAGCCAATCTCTTGAGCCTGGTGCTGATTTAAATGAAAACGATACATGTGAACTTATACTTGAGGGGACTCAAGGATGAATTTAGCAAAATTATTCCAATACCATTCATATCATACGCATCTTAACTTGAATGAGCTTGAAGTTAAATCAATCGCTGATGATTCGCGTCTTGTAAAATCCGGTGATCTTTTCTTTGCAAGACCAGGATCATCTGTTGATGGAGCAGCATATATACAAGAGGCGCTTAATAGAGGTGCTATTGCAATCGTTTCAGAAGAAAATCTTGAAATTAAGTGTCTAATTAAAGTGGAGAGTGTTCTTAATTCATTAGATATTTTGTTGAAGAACTTTCACAATCAACCACTTGAACGATTAGTGAAGTATGCAGTAACGGGAACCAATGGTAAAACGACAACGGCATTTATTATTGACCATGTATTAAGCTCATTTCAAAATAACATCCTTACAGGAACAATTCATAATAAAATTGCCGGTAAAATCATTGATAGTGTTCTGACAACACCAGGGATAGTGGAGTTCTATCAAATACTAAGTCAAGGTATTCTAGCTAAGTGTCAAAGTATTTCACTTGAATTAAGTTCACATGCTATAGAACAAAATCGTTTAGGTACTATTAAATTAGATGCTGCTATTTTCACTAATTTAAGTCAAGATCATCTTGACTACCATGGTGATATGCAAACTTATTTTGAAGCCAAATTAAGGATGTTTCAAGAGTATCTTTCTGACAAATGTATTCCAATCATCAATATTGATGATGAATATGGTCAAAAAATATGTAACATAATTGATTCAGAATACTGGTCTTATGGTTTAGGTCAAAAGACCTATGATATTTTTATTCTAGAAGATTTAAATCCCCGAGGTCCAATTGAATTGAATTTACAGACTCCATGTGGTGTTGTCTATATTAAAACACATCTTATTGGTGACTTTAATAAAGAGAATTTAATGGGCGCTGTAGGTGCACTTTTAACTTGTGGCGTAAGTATTGATAAGATTCAAAAGGGTCTTGAAACAGTTTGTGTACCGGGGCGTTTAGAAGTCGTAGCAACTGAAAAAGGTCATGTTGTTATTGATTATGCACACACCCCTGACGCTTTAAGTCGAGTACTTGATACTCTTAGAGAAATATGTCAAGGCAAGCTTATCGTAGTTTTCGGCTGTGGTGGAGATCGTGATAAGAGCAAGCGCGCAACGATGGGTAGTGTTGCAGTAAACAATGCCGATATTATTTTTGTGACTAGTGATAACCCTCGTACTGAAGATCAACTCGAAATTATAAAAGATATAATGAAGGGCATTCCTGACTCTAAACAAGCTTATGTTGAGGCTGACCGTCGAAGTGCTATTGCGCAGGCATTAGGGGTGATGGGTGAGTATGATATTGTTCTCATTGCTGGTAAAGGACACGAAGACTATCAAATTATTGGAACTGAGAAATTTCATTTTGATGATAAAGAAATAGTTCAAGAATTTATAGGAGGCACAAATGGAACTTAAAATTCGAGAATTAGCAAAAATTTTAGAGTCTGAATTCATTGGTGATAAAAAGTATTTAGACTATCCTATAAATTTTGAAATGGACTCAAGAAAAAGTCAAACAGGAAATGTTTTTTGGGCAATTAAAGGTATCAACTTTGACTCGCATCAATTTGTGGTAGATGTGATGAAAAAAGGGGCAATAATGGCAATAGTGAATCAAGATTGGGTTTTGGCAAATCCCAATCAAATTCAAGCGTATATTCCAGTTAAAAATTCCGAAAAAGCCATGCTTAAATTAGCGAAAGGTTATGCTCATAAGTTTAGTGCGACTAAAATAGGGATAACGGGTTCAAATGGGAAAACAACAACCAAAGATATGATTAATACTGTTTTGAGTTCAACACTCAACGGTTTTGCTACAAGTGGAAATTACAATAATCATATTGGTGTACCATTGACTTTGTTTAGACTCAAGCATGAACATGACTATGCCATTGTCGAGATGGGAACGAATCATCCAGGGGAGATACAGATTTTATCCCAAGCTACGCAACCACATATTGCAATAGTGACTAATATCGGGCCGAGTCATCTTGAATATTTTCGTTCGGTCGAAAATATATTCGAAGAAAAGATGACTATTGTCAAAGGTCTTAATAAAGGTGGTTACCTTGTTGTTAATGCTGATGATAAATTTCTGGCTAATTTAAAGTCTACCTCTAAATATAAGCTTGTTACCTTTGGTGTTAATAATGGTCAAGTTAAACCAAAAGATTTAACTTGGGATGACAATGCGTGTGCACAATTTAAAATTGGACGGACACAGTATAAATTGAATGTACCCGGTATACATAATCTTTATAATGCCTTAGCTACAATTGCAGTAGCACAAATTGTTAAGATACCAAAGTCTAAAATTTCGGAGTCGTTGGGTCACTATGGTGGATCACATCTACGTATGGAAATAAAAGAAGTTGAGAACTATAAAATTGCGGCAGATTGTTATAACGCAAATCCAGTATCTACTTCTATGGCACTTCAAACAATTGCACAAATGACATGTTCTGGTAAAAAAATTGCTGTATTAGGTGATATGCTTGAGCTTGGTCCTGAATCTGCAGAGATGCATGCTGAACTTGGCAATCATATTGCTGAGCTTGGATTTGATGTACTTTGCACAATTGGAGAATTTTCAAAACATATCGGTCAAAGAGCTAAAGATCGTGGAATGTCACCGCAAGATATTCATCATTTTAATAACAATATTGCATTATCAAATTTTGTAACTCAAATCGTAGGTAATGGCGATATTGTCTTAGTCAAGGCGAGTCGGGGTATTAAGCTTGATGAAGTTGTTAGCGCCTTAGAAAAACAGGAGGGTTAACAATGAAAACTCAAACTATTAAGGTTAATTATACAGTTGAAAATTTAAAGAAAATTTTAAAATCTTTAAATTCACAAGGTCTTTTTGCTTCGCCAAAAAGTGCGCGCCAACATTTCTGGATTGACATGTGGAATGAAATGAGTGAAATCTCATCTCTACAAATTCACAAGTCACATTTGTTTAGCCAGTTTTCTGATGAAAACACCTTAAATGTATTTGATGGACACGTAATTAAACAGTCAAATGATGATGCAACACTTAAGGTTTCTCATCAGACTATGGATTATTTTGATAAGTCTTTTTCATCGTTTCACCTTGATGTTCCATCAATTTTTCGAGAAATTGACTCAACAGTAAATCAAGAGTTTTTTAACAACCTTCATTGGAAAATAAATTTTCGAGATGGAATGTTATTACTTGTAGAAAATGGTATCTCACAAGTTCTTTGTTTATTAGATGAGGTTTATTTTCCACAGCCAGAAATGCTAGAAGATTTGATTTCAGTCATCTATTTGGCGAAGATTGCAAATATTCAAATCAGTAAAATAAGTAGAGCAATTGAAAAAATATGTGGTTTAGATTATGTGAATACACAACAAGATCCTTTTACTGGTAATAAATTTGTCAATTACTCTGAAATAACCTCATTTGATGAATGTCGACGTGTTCTGAATTACTTTGAAAAACAACCAGTAGTTATTATGGGGGGGGATTATTGCATGCTTGACTCAGGTCTGAAAGAACAACTAATTGCCCACAACTCAGTACTCATTCATATTATTAAAACCCCTCGAGTTCAAGACTCGTTCATGAATCGTTTCATCAATGTTCATCATGTAAATAGTATTGCAGAAGCAGTGATTACTGCGTATGAGGTGACTGAAAAACAAAGTAATGTTTTGTTTTTTGGTGGTATTCAGTTAGATAGTTTAAATTCTCAAAAGCTTGGTGATGAATTCATTAAAGAGGTTCTTTCATAATGAAGTTAGCTCGAGTAGATTATATTTTGTTGATCTCTATTTTAGTGTTAACAACCTTTGGGATTGTAGTAATCTATAGTTCTAGTTCACATTATGCGATGTTAAAATTTGGGTCAGCATCTCAGCTTGTGGAGGGTCATTTAAAAAAAGCTGTGGTTGGTGTTGTCGTTTTATTTGTAGCTATGAATTTTAAACCTAAAACCTGGAAGAAACTAGCACGGCCAATCTTCCTTATTGGACTCGTATTTTGTTTGATTGTACTATTTAAATTTAGTGCATTGACCTTGACAGCTAAGGGTGCCACTCGGTGGATCAGTATTTTTGGAATATCTTTTCAACCCTCGGAAATAATAAAAATTGGACTCATTCTCGTTCTTGCTAAAACTCTTGAACAAAACCAAGAATGGATTTCAGACTTCAAAAGAGGTTTTTTACCGCCAATGATTTTGTTGGTTTTTGTCTTTGGTATCCTTCTTAAGCAACCGAGTTATTCGATGTGTCTAATGATTTCGGGAATTACTCTTTGTATGGTATTTGTTGCTGGATGTAATTTCAAACATATCTTTATTTTCATAGCCAGTTGTTTACCTATTTTTGTGACAATTGCTATGTGGACGCCTTATCGAAGAGCTAGAATAAATGCCATGCTGGATCCAACACAAAATGTTGATAGCGGTTATCAACAAACTGCAGCACTTGCTAGTCTGAGTAAGGGTGGGTTTAATGGTGTTGGCCTTGGAGAGGGAACCCAAAAATTAGGTTGGTTACCTGAACCATTTACAGATTCTATTTATGCGACAATTGGTGAAGAATTAGGCTTTATTGGAACTTCGCTTATCATGATTGTATTTGCGATTATTATTTGGAGGGGGTTATTAATCTCTTTTCATAGCCAAGATGTCTTCAGTAGATTACTTGCTCTTGGTATCACAATGGGTATTGCAATGAATGTTCTTTTACATGTGGCAGTGTGTTTGAGAGTTATACCTCCAACTGGACAGCCTCTACCATTAATATCTCATGGTGGAACAAATCTTATTATGACTTTGGGGGCTATGGGCATATTGTTGTCTTTAAGTAGAAATGACGATTACCCAGCAATTAATACTGAAGGGCGGTTAACATGAATGTTATTTTAGCTTGTGGCGGGACGGGTGGTCATGTATACCCTGCAGTAGCTATTGCAGAAGTTCTAAAATCTTTAGGGCACTCATGTGATTTTGTTGGACGTCAAGGCAGTTTAGAAGATAAAATTATTTCATCCGAATGGAATTTTCATCATAATGAAGCTTACCCTTTAGTGAGAGGTAAACTTGTTGAAAATTTGAAATTACCAATAAGAGTGTTGGGTTCAGTTTTCCAAGCTTATAAAACAATTAGAAAATTACAGCCACAAATTGTTATAGGCACTGGTGGATATGTTTCTTTACCCGTGATATTGGGCGCATTTTTAGCTGGTAAAACAATTTACCTTCAAGAACAAAATGCTGTTGCTGGTGTCGCCAATAAAATAGGTGCAATCTTTGCTTCTAAAGTTTTTGTTAGTTCAGATGCAGCGTGTTTAGAGTTTTTTAAAGGAAGTGCTGAAAACATAGGCAACCCTATACGTCAAATCCCTGAGCCTAAAGAATTAAAACGTCCTAGTTGTTATGATGGTTTTAATAAAATCGTGATGGTCGTTGGCGGATCACAAGGTGCTTTAGGTGTTAATACTAAAGTTGAAGAAATTCTTGATAGGATAACACCTGAAATTCTTTTGTACTGGCAAGTTGGTTCAAGAAATATATCAAAGTACCAAGACCTTGAAAAGAAATATCCAAATATTAAAGTTGTTGATTATATCAATGACATTTATGCATATATGGTTCATGCTGATGTCTTAGTCTCGCGAGCAGGTGCTTCTACTATCGCAGAGATACTTTGCTTGGAAAAAGCAAGTATTTTGATCCCATTCCCATATGCGACAGCCAATCACCAAGAAGCTAATGCTCGTGTTCTTGAATCAGCAGGTGCGGCAATTGTAGAACTTGAGTCGGAAAAAAATCAAATCTTTGAGAAAATAATAGCGATTTTAAAAAGTCCTGATATTAAGTCAAAAATGGAAAGTGCAGCAAAATCACTTTCAAAACCAAGTGCAGCAATAGAAATAGTAGAGCGAATTCAAGAGTTGGAAGGAAGCCAAAAATGATACCTTCTAGTAGAATAAAAAAGATGCATTTTATTGGTGTCGGTGGTGCTGGCATGAGTGGTATAGCAGAGATTTTAGTAAAAAATGGTTTTGAAGTAACAGGGTCTGACCCGGCGGAATCTGAAGTTATTGATCATCTAAGAAATGCCGGTGTAAAAGTTTTTAATGGACACCGTGCAGATAACGTCCATAGCTCAGAACTTGTAGTTTACTCTTCAGCAGTACCGCAAGATAATGTTGAAATGGAAGAAGCTAGAAGGCTTCGTATACCAACAATTCGCCGTGCGGAAATGTTGGGTGAGCTGATGAGACTAAAGTATACTTTGGCAGTTTGTGGGACACATGGTAAAACTACTACTACATCTCTACTTGGCCATATTTGGAAAGAATGTCACAAAAAACCTACAATCATTGTAGGTGGTGTAGTTAAAAATCTCGGCACAGGTGCTATTCACGGAGATAGTGATGTGCTGATTGCCGAAGCCGATGAGTATGACAAATCATTCCTTCAAATGGTGCCTAGTATGGCGCTTTTAACAAATGTAGACGCAGATCATCTCGAGTGTTATGGCACCATGGAAAATTTAGAACAAGCATTTACTGATTTTTTAAATAAAGTCCCTTTTTACGGACAAGTTGTCGCCTGTATTGATGATGTTGGTGTTCGTAAAATATTACCTACTATTGTGAAACCTTTAATCACGTATGGATTTGCTGCTCAAGCCAATTATCGTGTAGGTCATGTGGACGCAAGGCACGGTTTATCTAAGTTCGAAGTTTTTCATGAGAATCAACTTCTAGGGATCATTGAATTAGGTCTACCTGGTAATCATAATATAAGTAATGCTTTAGGTGCATTAGCTTTAAGTATTGAAGAAGGCCTTAGCTTTAATCAAATAAAAGCTGCATTAAAGAGTTTCTCTGGTGTCAAACGTCGCTTTGAACATATTGCTGATACGCCAAAGTTTTTACTTTATGATGACTACGCTCATCATCCGACTGAAGTCAAGGCAACACTTCAAGCAGCGAGAGATAATTTTCCAGAAAAAAGAATTGTTGTAGTTTTTCAACCGCATCTATATTCCAGAACTAAAAATTGTTATCAAGAGTTTTCTGACGTGTTCTTGAATTGTGATTCCTTGATTTTATGCCCTATTTTTGGCGCAAGAGAGCCTATTGACTTGGAAGTATCGTCAGCTCTTATTGGTGACTTGGCTCATCAAAAAGGTCATAAAGATTTGCATATGATTGATGATGTCAAAGCAGCTTTAGCCAAGTACCAAGAGATCCAAACAAGGGAAGATTTAGTTCTGATTATGGGCGCTGGCCCGATATGGAAATTGATTCAACCTTTTAAACAATGGGGTGAAGAATAATGATGAAAAAAAGTTTAATAATTCTTGTTTTGTCTGTATTTGTAGGTATTGGTTGCGCGAGCTTTAATTTCGTCAATGCAGGTGAAGTAACGACAGTCAAATCAGTTGAGTTTATAGGTACCGAAGAAATTGAACCAAGTGAACTTCAAGTTTTAATGGGTATCGATACTTTTAGTGACTGGGACGAGATTGATATAAATGAACTTGAAATAAAACTCATGGAGCACAATAAGGTTGAAACGGTTGAAATCACTTTTGGTTTGAAGCATGTACTGAATGTCAAAATTGTTGAGGCCAAGGTAGTAGCTGCAATATTAAAAGACAGTTGGTGTCACTTATATTCCAATGGATATTTGGAATGTTCCATTCAAATTCCGTGGGAAGTACCCATTGTTAGCACAGATAATAACTATGATATTAATAATTTAAAAAAGGTATCAAGATATCTTGTCGGACTAAGTAATTCTAACAATAAAATATATTCGGATTTATCAATGATTAATTGGAATAAAGATGAAGTTGAATTCTTTTTTGTTAGTCATAAAATAAAAGTGATTGCATTAATTGAAATGGATTCCAAGTCTATCTGGGAAAGATATGACCTATTGACAACGACTTATATAAATAAAGTGATAAATAAAACCACTTTAGATTTACGATTTGATGGGTATGCGTTCGCATCCTAATGAGGCAAGAAATGGAAAATAGAATTTTAGTAGCATTAGATATTGGTACCACTAAAATTGGCGTGGTAATCGGCCAAGTTAATGATGAAGACGAAGTTGAAATTGTTGGAATTGGTACGTCTGTGTCAGATGGGCTAAAAAAAGGTGTAGTCGTTCATATTGATAAAACAGTTCAATCAATTAAAAAAGCAATTGAAGAGGCTGAAAATGTAGCGGGAATTGAAGTACGTGAAGTAGTTGTTGGTATTGCTGGTAGACATATTCAGTCATTTGATTCTAAAGGAATTATTACTGTAGCAAAATCAGACTCTCTCATTACTCCACATGATATTCAGCGTTGTATAGAACAGGCTTCAACATTCAGTATCCCCGAAGATAGAGAAATTATTCATGTCATTCCTCAAAATTTTGTCGTAGATGACCAGTCAGGAATTAAAGATCCTGTTGGTATGTGTGGTATCAAAATTGAGGGAAATGTTCACATTGTGACTGCTGCAATTTCTTCGGCTCAAAACATCTATAATTCAGTTAGAAAAGCTGGGATTGATACAAGTGATATTGTTCTAGAACCTTTAGCTTCAGCCTATGCAGTCCTAGATAGTGATGAGCGTGAACTTGGATGCGCTGTTATTGATATGGGCGGTGGAACAACTGACATTGCAGTCTACGCCAATAAATCTATAAAATACACCAGTTCAATTGAGTTTGGTGGAGCCAATGTAACATCTGATTTGGCTATTGCGCTTCGCACTCCAATTAGAGGTGCTGAAAGTATTAAAGTCAAATACGGTGCTTGTGCTGTATCCAACATAGAAGAAGAACAAATTAAAGTACCGGGTGTCGGTGGAGCAAAAGCTCGAGAGATTGAGAAATCCTTTGTTGCAAAAGTAATAAGAGCACGAATGAAAGAAATTTTTGAAATGGTATATCAAGATTTGAAAAAGCATAAGCTGACAAATAATCTTGGGGCAGGCATTATCATTACAGGCGGTGGTTCTTTATGTGAAGGAACTGCACGACTGGCAGAAGAAGTTTTCGAAGGTATACCAGTTAAAGTTGGATACCCTAAAAAACTTAAAGGCCTTTATAATTCAGTACATACGCCTATACATGCGACCGGAGTTGGGTTACTCCTTTATGGACTTGAACAATTAAAAGCTAACGGAACTACCAAACACGGTAATTCTAGTAATGATGGAGTAATAAATCTTTTCCGTAAATTTGCGGGATGGGCTAAAAACTACATCTAATAATTTAAAATAATCACGCCAAACAGGGAGATACACATGGCTAGAATTGAAAATGATCCAGCAAACGAAAATAGAGCAAAGATAAAAGTCTTAGGTATCGGTGGTGCTGGTGGAAATGCAGTCAATCGCATGGTTCATTCAGGACTTGAAGGGGTAGAATTTATTTCTATTAATACTGATGCAATGGCACTAGAAAATAGTGCAGCTCATAAAAAGATTTCTTTAGGTAAAGAACTGACTAAGGGCTTGGGTGCAGGTGCTAAACCAGAAGTTGGTTTTGATGCAATAAATGAATCTTTAGTCGAAGTTCGAGAAGCACTTGATGGTGCAGATATGGTGTTTATCACAGCTGGTATGGGCGGTGGTACAGGTACTGGTGGTGCTCCAGTAGTTGCTCAACTTTGTAAAGAAATGGATATTTTATCCGTTGCTGTAGTAACTCGTCCATTCTTCTTTGAAGGACCTATTCGTGCGAAGAACTCAGTAAATGGATTGAAATTATTAAAAGAGTCGGTTGATACTATTATTACGATTCAAAATCAAAAAATCTTATCCATTGCAGATAACAATATGTCGGTCAAGGATGCTTTTGCTGCATGTGATGAGGTTCTCGTAGGTGCAGTTCGTGGCATCTCTGAAATTATTTTGAAACATGGATTAATTCAAGTTGACTTTGCAGACATTAAAACTATTATGACATGTGGTGGTGATGCATTAATGGGTACAGGAACAGCCGAAGGTGAAAACCGGGCAATGACTGCCGCTCAACGTGCAATCAACAGCCCTTTACTTGATGATATTCGCATTGAAGGTTCTTCAGGTATTCTTGTGAATATGACCGGCGGAGAAGACATGGGTATTCATGAAATCAATGAAGCAATGTCTTATATTTATAGTGAAGTTGGTGAAGAAAATGTACCAAACATTATCTTTGGGACAGTAATCAATCCTGATCTTGAAGGTAAAATAACCGTAACAGTTATTTCTACTGGTTTTAGAAAAGATGATAATGATAAATTCGTATCTCAAGTAGGTATCACTGGAGACCAACCTAGTTTTGAGAGTCGAGTAGACTCTGCTGATCCGCAATCTCAGCCTGTGGCTCAACCTGTGATTCAACAACCTACACCATCTCTTCATTCAGCTCCATTGCAGCCTCAGCCTATTGCTCAGCCTGTAGTTCAACAATCTGCACCAAATCCTGAGTCAGCACCTGAAGCGTTTATACAACCTGTTCAGCAAATTGTGCCAACTATGGCTACACCGGTAGCTCCCTTCCAAGGTATAATAACACCTTCTGTATATATTCAACCAAACAGCATGTATGAAGTGCAAGAAGAGCCTGTTGCTGTAATTGCATCTCCAATGTATGATATGAGAACTGTTACCAACCTCGCTTCTACTGCTGAAAAACAAGAATTAGAAATTGAAAATCAAATGTCACCCAAAGAGCATGAAAATTTGATGATTGAAGAGCCAACATCATTTGCATCTGAAAGGAAGCCTGTTACTCTCATTACAAATTTACAAGATTCTTTTCTAGAAGTTAAAGAAGAACTCTGGGTGAAAGAAACCTCTCATCTTGAACATCCACAAGGTGCGGATGTACCCGCTTATCTTAGAAATTTGGAATCCATAAAAACTGAGGTTCAAAAAACAGTAGAACCAATTAAAACACCAACAATGAACTCAATATATAGCCCACAAGTTAAAAGAGTGGAAGAATCTGGGTCTTCTTCATTGAAAGACTTAGAACAGCCTTCATACTTGCGTGATGAAGCTATTCAAGATAATCA
This sequence comes from uncultured Fibrobacterales bacterium, assembly GCA_963934255.1. GTDB lineage: Bacteria > Fibrobacterota > Fibrobacteria > Fibrobacterales > CAWVXU01 > CAWVXU01. Next base: position 850 of record CAWVXU010000080.1, on the reverse strand, counting down.
GACTCAGTTAATAGAAAGCAAGCCATCAGCAAGTATTCCAAGTTCAAGTCCTAATTTTGGAAAAGATGATGATGATTTTGAAACCCCTGCATTTCTCAGAAATCACGATTACTAACCCCGCCCGAGAGAGGGTTTTGACTTCACTCCCTGTTAGTTAAAACTCTCGTTGAGGGTAACCCTTAAAGCCTCCAATGTAAATTGGAGGCTTTAAACTTTTATAAGGTGCTTTGGAAATTCATAGAGTCTTCATTGAGGTATTGAATTTAGTATGAATATAAAATAATGGATAACAATAATTTACCGTGCATCAATAAGTCCAATAAGGATGTCGGGGGTATACATACTATATGCAGCAAAAGGTTGATACAAATATTTTGAGCTTGAGGCAGAGCGAATGAGTCTTAAGCTTTTGAAGTCAAGTGCTTGAATATTCATAGGTGTCGTGTATTTTGTTTGGCCAGTTATGGGGTCTAACCAATACATTTTAACTGGTCTTTCGAGAACAAAACTATGAGAATCACTGCTTGTATTTATAGCTAAACTCATCTGAGTTGATTCACTTAATAAGTCTAAAGCGTCTTGATCGGGAAATTTTTCAATTACAAGTAGTTTTATAAGACCTTCTTGTTTAACCATTTGAGCTGCAAAATTTTGAAAATCTTGTGTAGATAAGCCATTGTTATAGTTAATTAATAAGTTGCCTGGCCAAAGACTAGAATACCGATAGTGCCCATTGTTGTGGGTTGAATTGTATGGTGTTGTGAAATAAGTAGTGTAGAGTTGATTTAATTTCCCATCTACAATTACTTGAACATCTTGAGCTTTTTCACCAAAATGATCAAATTGATAA
>CAWVXU010000079.1:0-12052 GCA_963934255.1 uncultured Fibrobacterales bacterium | reverse complement strand
ATTGAGCCCAACCAAAATAACATCGCAAATTGTCCTAGACTTGGTTGAAAGACACTCAAAATCCCAATTGCACCAGCTACATAGAATAAACTCGGGTGGATTTTCAATTTCGATGACATCCAATTGATTGTCAAAGATGGACGAGTAATTTTGTTAATAAGTAATGACATATGAACCTCAATTGATAGTCTGTTACTCTTATGAATATCAATATTAATGCCAAAATTTCAAATCCATTGACTTTGAAACTATAAACCGCTGTTCTTCTCCAAAATAGAACCTTATCAGTTTCCTACATTTAACCTCGGCCCATTACAAGAGGCTCTGATTATTTCTTTTGTTTCAATAAGATACGGAGGATGATTGACACCTGAGCAGATTTGAAACACCAATAGTTCAATTGATTATAAAGGAAACATATGCTTCTACCAAGTTTTAATTTCAAACATCTCCTAAGTCTCTACAAATCCAAACACCCTGAAGAGAGTCAATTAGTCAATTCCTTTGAAGAATTCTTGAGCAGTAGCCCCCATGTCTTTGAGCGCTCCCACCCTCCAGGTCACTTGACAGGTTCTTGTATGTTACTTGACCCAACTCATCAATCTGGACTCATGACCCACCATAAAAAACTTCTGAGGTGGTTACAGCTTGGTGGGCATGCTGACTCAGAACAAAATCTCTATGAAGTCTGTATGAATGAGGCGCTAGAAGAGTCTGGTATTGATAACATTGAAATGCTGTATCTCGAAATTTTAGACCTTGATTGTCACAGGATCCCTGCACGTGAGTTGGAACCAAGTCACTTCCATTATGATGTGCGATTTCTTTTACAGGCACCACACACCGAGTTCAAAATTTCAGAAGAATCACTTGAACTCGCTTGGGTTTCATTGGGTGATAAAAAATGGGAGCAAGAGGCGAGCCTTAAGCGTCTAAGAAATAAGACCTTAATTCAGCTAAAAAACCTAAACGACTGAAGACACAGCCACTTTGAACACATTAAATTTTTTGATGAGTAAACAATTTAAACATTTTTAACGGTTTAGCCAAATTAACATAAAAACATGGTAAACAATAAAAATATGTTAAATATGTTTTTACCAACTAAACACAGATAGTTTTAATTATTTTAAACATACTAAATAAGGATATGTTATGACTCAGAATGAAGATAACTTGGGCTTAAAACCAAGAAACGATGATAGAAGAAGTGGCCCTCGCGGAATCAACAAGGAACGCAGAGCTGAACTATCTGGATATAAATACGAACTCAATCCTGATTATAGTGATGAAATTGAGATTGTAGAAGACAAGTCTCTAGGAGTAACAACTCCACTTTCTCAAGTAATAAAAGAACGTGAATTACTCGCTCGGAATCAAGCCGTTACAGGCCCTGATGAACTTGAAAATTTAAAATCAATACTTCGGAATGAAATCATTAATGAACTAGGTCAACATCAACAATCTACTGCTTCATTAAATCAAATGACCCACTCCTCCCAAGATACCGATATCAGAGTTATCCCCACAGCCGAAGAAGCTCAAGTTGAAATTAAACCATTTTTAAAGAAGCGACGCCCTGGTCGACCCTCAAGTTTACCCAACGAATCCGAATCCAATGATTGGCCAAGGAAAACCTACCGCTTTCAAAAAAACACCCTCAAACGCTTGAAGATACACCAAGCCGGACTTGACGATCACCAAGACCTCTCAATCCTTATTAATGAAGCGCTGAAGCACTGGCTCAATCAACAAGAAGAAGCCTAAGATGACTCAAAACACCCATGGGACTGTCGATACCTTATACCAAGTACAAATATTCACCCCGCCTGGTGGATTTACAAATGGCATCGAAGGGCCAGCAGTTCATCCTAATGGGAATCTCTATTGCGTTAATTTCCATCATGAAGGAACTATCGGCGAAGTCACCCCTGATGGCTCATGCTCTATTTTTGTCGAACTCCCCAATGGCTCAATCGGCAACGGAATTCGCTTCCACTCTGATGGTAAAATGCTCATTGCCGACTACACCAACCACAATGTGCTTGCGGTTGACATGGTCACCCGAGAGATTATCATCTTCGCACACAACAACGAAATGCATCAACCCAATGATATCTGTATCACTCGAACTGATGCTGTCTTTGCTAGTGACCCTTGCTGGGCTGATGATACTGGTAAAATATGGGTCACAAGAGGTGAAGACTTTGAACTAGTTGAAAGCCATATGGGCACAACAAATGGGATTGAAATTTCACCTTGTGAAAAGTTCCTATACGTTAATGAATCCATTCAAAAACGAATTTGGAAGTATGATTTAAAGGGCACCAAACTTTCTAATAAAAAATTACTTATTGAATTTCCTGATTTCGGGTTAGACGGAATGAGATGTGACTCCGAAGGCTTCCTCTACTCCACTCGTTACGGAAAAGGAACTATCGTTAAATTAGATCCTCACTCTGGGGAGGTCCTGCATGAAATAACCCTCACTGGTAAAAATTGTTCGAATGTGGCATTCGGTGGACCTGATGGCAAACGTATTTATGTGATGCTACAAGACACTGGAAATATTGAAACATTTCTGGTGGAACACCCTGGACGAGCCTTTGTGATTCATCAAGAACGAGGACTCATTTAACTTCATCACACCTGATACTTTTCTTTTATACTACAACTTGGTATATCTAAATATGGGGTCAGTATTATCAAGCCACATAGAATCTTAAGAGTTTTCATACTTCGATCAATCAGTCACTTTACCTGGATTAGTCTTTTGGTTCTCACGAATTTTGGATATTCACAAAATCTCAGTGAAGCTGCAATCCAAAGAACTCAATCAGACATTACTTATGATGGTCAATACTTTAAACTAAAAGCAGTCACCCATTCAAGAATAGTGTTTTGACAATATGTTTATTCGAGGATTTCTTGCATGATGTACTTTCAATTTTTTATGTGATTCAAAATTAAATTCACTGATGAATAAATTGAAAAATTAACCTCACTATAATCAAAAAAGACAGACCCCTTGGGAGTCTGTCTTTAAAAAATAATGATGAAATTCAAATGAATGAATAATCTCAGTTAATATTATGCTTCAAAACCAGCATCTGCAGCGTTTGCAGCATCTGCTTTCGCTTTTTCAAACTGAGCGACAAGTCCATTAAAACGAGTCCGCTGAACTTGTCCAACAGACAAAATTGAGTCAAGATTTTCGTCGCCATAAGATTTGCTATCACGAGCAATCTCAAAACAATATTCAACACCTTCATTAAAGTTGACTACAAACGCGTCAAGAGTATCGACTTCATTTTTAGTGAACTCACAAGCTGTAATCTGCTGCTCAAAATAATCTACATACATAGAAACTTCTTTAGCATACATATGTGGACGTTCATTGGGAACTAAAGAATCAATACGGCCATAGATATGGTTGACCATTTCTTCTAAAGAATAATAACGCTTAAACCAAGCGACATTGGGTCCCGGGCAAATAGACTGAGGGGAACGGGATTCCTTTTGAATACCAAGTTCAATTAAAGCTCCATTGGCAAGGTGATCACAAATACATTGTTTCAAATGCACTTTGGCTGTGAGAGCTGCTTTTACTTCTTCAGTTTTATCTGACTCAGCAATTTGAGCTAATTTTTGTTTTTGATAAACTGTTGATGCCGTACAAATCGGGATTTTAGAAAATTCGGTATTTGAAACTAAATGACCTTTTGGGCAACCAGAACCTGGGCGATCAGTCTTAGACTGCTCTTGAGTCCAGATCGCAGAACCCGAACCATAGACATTATTAAAAGGCACACCTAGTGGAGATGCAGGACTCAGATAAAGATCTTCTTCCCCAGCATTAGCAACGAGTTGACGAGTCGTTTCATCAATGGCGGTCGCCTCTGGAACCAACAAGAATGGAGACGCCCAACCTGAACGATCAAGTTGATATTGGTCAATTAAACGAGCTTGTTCACCAGCTGTACCAATTCCACCTTGAACAGTGATTTTTGGTTGCTCAGTTCGCATGCAATTGATTTGAGCAGGAAGGTCCCAACCCTGCTTTTTATAATAACGCTCGACCTGAGGTAGAACACTTTCATGAAGCTTATGGCGGTTTTCAGAAATTTCTTTCAGTAGCGTCGGGAGTAGTTGGCCATTAGAAGCAAAAGCGTGACCACCACAATTGAGACCTGATTCGATACGGAATTCAGAAACTTCCAGACCTTTACGAGCAAGGAATTTACCTTGGATAAGAGCTGACCTAAAATCAGAAACTTTGAGAACAATTTTCTTTTTAATTACACCGGCTTCATTTCTATAAAAGTCAGGGTAATTCACAATGTCAGAAAATAAGGGTTGATTGATACCAGCAGAGAAAATCATAGATGATGAAAGTGATGATTTGGCATAACCACGAAGAGCGGCGCGAGCATCGGAAAGTGATTCATCCAGAGGCTCGCCATCTTTGGAATATTGCAAACGATCTAGCTTGACCATGATGTTAGCATCTATGGATCCAGCTTCCATCTTAGCTGTGAGTTCAGCTTCTTTAGTAGTGTCGCTTCCGGATTCAATCAACGCATTAAACTCGACCTTAAGAGGAGAGTTATCTGGGAGCATTGTAAAGTACTTTTTCTTATCATTATCTTGAAAGAACGGTAAAGCTTTGACTGCTGCTAATTTAACATCTACTACCTTTGCTACTAATTCAAGATAAGCTGTCGTGCGCCTAGCTCGGTAGTCTTCATCAGTTTTACCAATGCGACTGTAACTAAAGTCATACTTTTCACAATAATACTTGCGGATCTTTTCAAGTAACAAATCATCCACAACAGAAATAACTGAAGAGATACCAAAAGAAGCAACTCGGATCGGGGTATCAACTGAGTGTCCTGTACCCATAACTGGTATATGAAATTGGTGTAAATTAAAGTCCATCAAATCTCCTAAGCCACTTAAATTAAAATAAAGTGAATTTTCAGTAAATATAACATTTACTCTATCTAGAGTGGATTTTTTGAGCATTTTTGCTGAATTTGGAGCATTTTTATCAACTCTCTGCCGTTGGCGCTATTTAGTTGTCAAAAATAACCCTTGCTATGCAGTTGTATAATTATCATTTTTAAGGTATGAACTATTCTCTAGCTAAAAAAATTCTCGTTATTGATGATGAGTCGATGTTACGCTATACCTTACGGGAACTTCTCCTGGATTTGGGATATGAGGTAGTTGAGGCCTCTCACGGTAAAGAAGGCCTTGAGATACTTGAAAGTTCCCAAATTGACCTCGTTTTGTTGGATATGGTCATGCCTGTGATGTCTGGTATGGAAGTCCTCTACAAAATGCGTGACTTACAATATCAAATTCCTGTAGTACTTTCTTCAGGTCGTGCTCGTAATCTTGATCTTAAAGAACTCCAAGATCTCGGTGTTGAGGGTGTACTTAAAAAGCCTTATCGGATGAGCCAACTAGCCGACCTCCTTGGTAATATTGAAACTTTAAAGGTCGAACCTTAGATTTGGCATTCCTCATTTAAAGCTCATTATTAGCTATTTTTATTCAATTTTCTTTAATTTTTATCCAATAATGATGCATTTTTACTGACTTTTGTTAAAAATCACCCTATTGTTAAATTTTGGTTTTCTTGCCAAATCGGTAGTTCAGTGAGATAGCAAATCGGTGAATAGGGAAAAAATGAGTCTTCACTTCCTGGCCATCATCATCTTTATAATCGACTGCATTGGTCACATAAGCTTGTGATCTCGCGGAAAAACTTAAGTGGACTCGAGGGGTAAACCTCATATCGATAAAACTATATGCATCAGCACCAAGACCCACTAAGTGTTGATTGTCATCCACAAAACGATGTCCACCACCATAAATATACATGATTGAAGGCAAACCTAACCCTAATCTATAGGATATGAAGTCTTTGGATTCGCCAAAACTGAGTATCCCAACACCAAACATTGAACTCCAAATAACACCATAGGCTTGATCATTTTTACCTTTAGAGTCGTCCTTTGGCGATATAATAAACGCATCAGGTAAGATAGAAATTGGAAAAGGGCTTACTCGGGTCTCCCCTTTAATCATTTTGGCATATTTGCGATATTTTTTGGGTACCTTATCTTTATTGGCCTGAACTAGTTCAGGTGAAATAGCTGCATAAAGCTCCGTTTGGAATCCAATCTGAAACCCTTCAAATGGACCAGGCAATATAAACAAGGCCGGACCTAGCCCAATATTTACAGGAATTTCAACTTCTCGTGTCTGGCTAGACTTTGGGGGGCCACCGCGTTTTTTCTTTTTCCATTTTTTCTCTTTAGCAAATGAAGTACCCACACCGATGATGAGTAAAATGAAGATTGATACGATTGTTTTCATGCTTGCCTCAAGTTGATTCTATTTTTATTAATCTAAGTATTCACTGAAGCTTTCTCGCTAGGGGAGAGCACTTTTTTCAAAAGGATGATTTATGTCTGATAATATTCAAGAACTTCTAGATGGGAACATTGCTTGGGTAGAAGAGATTCGAGCCAAGGAGCCTCGTTTCTTTGAAGAACTCTCTCAAGGTCAATCCCCTAAATACCTTTGGATAGGTTGTTCCGATAGTCGCGTCCCACCTACACAAATTACCAAGTCTCAACCTGGCTCCATTTTTGTTCAAAGAAATATCGCAAATCTTGTTGTTCATACAGATGCCAATTTACTGAGCGTAGTTTACTATGCAGTAAAATACCTTAAAGTTGAACATGTTGTCGTTTGTGGTCATTATGGTTGTGGTGGGGTAATGGCAGCCATGGACACTCAATCATATGGTTATCTAGATAACTGGCTGATGAGTCTTAAAAACACTTATAGCAAACATCAAGATGAACTCAATAGCATTCCTATTATGAAGAAACGTACTGATCGGTTTGTTGAAATAAATATTCAAGAGCAAGTGAAAAATTTAGCTCGTATTTCTTTTATTCAAGACGAGTGGGCTAAAGGCAACAAACTTCAACTTCACGGTTGGGTCTACTCTTTAGAAGATGGTCTCCTTAAAGATTTAAAAGTTTCACATAGCGATAACTCATCGCTTGAGCCTATCTTCCAGTTTAATCCACCACAAGCTTAATTAGTATTTGAATCACAATATTTTTGAATCCAGATGGATAAACCACTCTTGCATCTGCTATTTGAGTTTGATTATACGTATTTAGGACCATACCTTGTGTTGTACTTTTAGTAACCTTAAAGTTTTCAACATTGGTTTTCGAATCCACTAAAACTGTTTGTTTTGTTTCATTTTGAATTGTTAGCCAGGCATTAGGTCTCGGAATTTAATCTGAAAAAAGCCTATAGTTGTTTTAAGATATCCTTTATGGACTCTTCAACAGTCTTATTGTCTGTGCTAATCGTCAGGTCCGCATACTTAGTATAAAGCAGACAACGCTCTTGATAAAGATCTTTGAAGCATTGGCCTGGTTTCATAGCAATGCCTCGACTTTCCATATCAGGAATCCTATGGAGTAACTCTTCAACTTTCACATCAATATATACGATCGTTGAAAACTTTTTTAAATGAACCATGCCTTTATCTGAATAAACTGCAGACCCACCCGTGGCAATCACTGTGTCATTAAAATTGACAGACAAGAGAGCTTCTTCTTCTATCCCACGAAGCTTCATATAGCCATCACGATTGATGGTATCTTGTAAAGATTCATTAGTAATATCTTGGATTAGAATATCCGTATCACAAAACTTTTTTACGAGAGTTTTTGCAAGTAAGACTCCAAGGGTACTTTTGCCAGACCCAGGCATCCCCACAAGAACAATATTGCGTTTCTTATTGGACATAATTATTAGAGGGGCGATGTTGGCTTTAAGTTATGTAGTAGAAGTAATTGACGAATATCATCCAATTGAAAGGGTTTTGACAAAAATGAATTCATTCCAGACTCAAGACATGAATTAACCATTTCAGAAGAAGAATCAGAGGAATAACCCACAATTGAGAGTGGATTATAGAGTTTATTTCGAATCATCTGAGTAGCATTGATACCATCGAGAGCAGGCATCATCACATTCATAATGACCATCCGAATATCTTGGTGATTGATGATATACTCTAAAGCATCAGTAGCTGATTGAGCCACGCCAACTTGGAACCCCATCTTGGATAGTATTCTTTCTAGTACTTTGGTCTCGGTAAAGACATCATCTACAATTAAAATATCCACGAACAAAACTCCCTCCTCTCTGTAACTAATATAATATTTTTAATGATGTTTTGATAGTTTTGAAGTCTTTTGTACAGCGCTATTAAGATCCTGCATTGAAAAGGGCTTTTTAAGCACCTTAAAAGACTTGAAATATACTTTATCCACATCACCCATTTGATCCATTTCTCCATTAAAACCAGTCATTAAAATTAGATGATATTTTCTTTTCTCAAGTTGTAGTGCTAGATCAACCCCGGATTGTCCCGGCATATTCACATCGCTGATAATCACTCCAATTTCGTGCGATTTTAATACATCCAAAGCTTCACTTACACAGGTTGCTTCAATGACATGATACCCCATCTCAGTGAGGACCTCTTTGCAAAATTTGCAAATATTTTCCTCATCATCAACTACGAGGATTTTGGGTAATTCAGATTTTTTGTTGACATCTTCAATTGGCACTTCAGAATTTGATATTGATAGTGGCCAAGTAATATGAAACTCAGTCCCTACCCCTACTTGACTTGTGATTTCTATACTCGCTTGCTGTTGCTTAATCAACCCATAAACAGTTGCAAGTCCTAATCCTGTGCCTTGTCCTTTTGATTTGGTAGTAAAGAAGGGTTCAAATATTTGCTCTCTTGTCTCTTCACTCATTCCAGCACCATTATCACGACAACTCATATGAACATTTTGGCCAACAATATTTAGAGATATAATTATTTCAGCAGTAACTTTTTCGGTTTCTTCTATTGCATCACGAGCGTTGATAATGAGATTCATGAGGATTTGTTCCAAATGAATTTTATCAGCTTTTATTAAGGCTTTGGTGGCTGATGGAATAAATTCAAGACTAATCCTACGAGGTATAAGCCTTTGCCAGAGTGGAACTAAATCTGTGACAAAACCATTGACATCAAAGTCTTCAATATTGAGCTCTTGTTTACGACTGAATGACAAAAGCGATTGAGTTAAATCACTTGCTCGGAGTGTCGCTTCAATAATTGTTGAAAATGATTTAAATGCTCTACCACTTTCTTCAACATGCTTTAAACCCATTTCAGCAAATCCAGAAATAATCATCAGTATATTATTAAAATCGTGTGCCACACCACCAGCAAGCGTTCCAATGGCTTCAATTTTCTGGTTTTGTACAAGCTGTTTTTGAAGATCAAATTCAGCTGTAACATCTTCAATGATTAAACAAAATTGAGTAATCTCTCCCCAATCATTTTGAATGCAAAAAGCCTTGACTCTTTCATGACCAATATTTTCACCTGGTCGCTTGACTTGAATTTCTGCATCCCATGTGCGACCACGTGTTAAGTTTTCCCAAATTTCAGGACGCTCACTTCCATTAAAATTCATAAATTGAACTGGTGTTTTTCCAATTAATTCTAAAATTTTTTGGTTGTAAACTTTTTCATAACTACGATTTACATATTCAATTTTACCATTGAGATTAGTCATCACTACTAATGTGGAAGTTTGCTCAATAGATCGCGACATTTTTTCAAGCTCTTGAATAGTTTCAACTTGATCTGTGACATCAGTTGATATCATGGAGACACCATTGAACCCATCAGATTGATAAGCGCTTAATTTATACTGAATCCACCTAATCTCATCTTTTTCAACTAACGGGACCTGTACACTTCTAATAGAACCAGCTGATAGACAAATATTAAATTCTGAATCAAAACTATTGTAAATACTAGGTGGAATTATTTTGCTCCAATGTAAGCCTTCACTTGACTTGTTTTTAGAAAAAACAATCACACCATGATGATCCATATAAAGTGCATCAACCAGAAGATGGTCAAAAAAACTTAATATATATGAAGAATCAAATTTCATGTGATGCGACCTTTGCAAATTTAAGCTTTTTCAATTCTATTATAATAGAAAGTATAATTTTATTTATTAATAAATAGTAATGAGCAATGATATAATACAAAAGAGATGCTTAATCACGACGATGGATACCGACATTGATAAACTCTGTATCTTTACCCTCAATAGTTAACTTTATAATATATACTCCAGAACCGACTATACGATGAGTATTGGTTCGTCCATTCCAAGTGTAACTTGCTTGCAAACCATGGTGATCCTTGCAAGTTCGCGAAGGAGACTCTTGAAAAATCAAGTCATCACAATTTACCTTCCTAGCTTGAGAAGCTATAAATTGCCCCAAATGATCATAGATAGAGAAGCTCCATTCGAAATTAATGTTCTCAGCTGATTTGTTAGAATCTAACTTACTCATGCTGATTGGTCCAAACCCAAAAGCAACTGACTCTTTGGACTTGACATGCTCATATAAATCCTCATCTACGTCGTAATACTCAAGCTCAAAATTCGTTTTGTGATATAATTCCTCAAGATCTAATGAATTAAAATCCTTTACGACCAGTCTCATTCTCGTATTGACAAGTATGGAAACATAAGGGCTTTCAAAACCAGCGCTGATACCATTTTGGTCTTGAGCAGATCCCCTCAATTTGACACTATCCAAGGTTGAGAAGACAAATGAATTATTGTAAGTCAAGATGGTGGAGAAGGATGACTCTTGTACAACATCCTGTCTCTGCGTATATTCAAAGATTCTATCTGATTTAAAATTGAATTTGATATCATTTTTAAATTGTGGGTTTTTTAATACTTCGCTATAATATAACCTGAGTTGACTCTCATCATTTGTTGGTTTATTTGATAGTATGATGGCTCGATAGATTATTGGAGGCATTGAGTCAGTTATACTGACTTGATAACTCGTGTCACTAGCAAGATAATGTTCTGGTAAATCAGTCTCCAAACTAAATAATCCTTTTCCATCAATTGTTGATGTCATAATCCCTATAGTTGATTCATCTAAACTGATAGAAACTCTTGTTGGGTCATTTTTGCTAATGATTAATTGCTCTGGATTTATTTGGATAATTTTTTCTTTGTTTGATTTATCCCACCATGTAAAATGATATGTTGTAAAACTTAGAGAGACAGGATCAACATCATCAGCAAATTTTAAAATTATTTTATCAAGTTGCCCATTTTGGTTTTTGTCATAAAAAATTGTTGAGTCTAAATTAGCTAATCCATTAAAAGCGATTAAACTTGTACTAGCATTATCTCTTTTATCCACTGCGTGCTCCCACGTCACAACAATTGAGTCATTCATTTCTAATTCAAGAGTATTGTTGTTTTGGGCAGGTCTATCCCATGCGATATCCACCGTATTATAATAAAAATTTTGAAGATCAATCGTACTCGTTAAATCAAGATCTAACCATAAAGTATCTTGAGCTAATAAACTCACGATTTGAACTCGGGCAGTATTTTCGGAGGTATTTTGGGCAGGTTTTTTTAAATTGATATCGATTTTCTTGGTGACTTTATTTACCATTTTTAATATTTCGCCAGTTTGAATATCTGTGACTTCTAAGGTTTTCCATAGCCCACAATTTGATGCAAATACACCACCATTCAAATTAATGTTTTCATTTTCAAACTGGCTGACCAATTCAATATGGAAATTGGTAGCTACTGATTTAACAACGCCATCATTGGATGTATACTCCGTAATAAGAGAGATTTGATTCATTCCCTGACGAAGTGGGATGTCTTTCTCTAATGGTAATTTCCAAGAATTATCACTCTGCTGAGTTAAGTTATTTATGTCAGAGAAACTTTCTGTATTGAGGTCAATATTCTTTAAGCTAATACCTGTTGGGCTTTGGATTTCAATTAGATTATTAATGATATTTTCCATAACTCCGAGAATTAAGTCTGCCTGAGTTAGTCTTGTAAATGAGCCTTGACTATTGATTGAAATA
>CAWVXU010000078.1:0-12330 GCA_963934255.1 uncultured Fibrobacterales bacterium | reverse complement strand
GGTACTCTTTTGTCTGGACTTTTATTTCAATGGGGCGGGATTAGCTATGCACTCTTGGGGTCGGTTATGTTTTTGATATTCACATCCTTGATTTCATTGAAACTACCCAAATCAAATTAATTATATCAGCTGGTTTATTTGACCTGCTAGGTCAAAGTCCTTGGAAGACAAACCACCGACTTCATGAGTCGTCAGGGAAATTTGAACCTTTTTGTAAACATTGAACCACTCGGGGTGATGATTCGCTTTCTCAGCTAAAATCGCTACCTGAGTCATAAAACCGAAGGCTGCAATAAAGTCTTTGAGGATAAATTCTCGGTAGAGCTTAGCATCTTTGATTATCCAAGATTCTTGATTAGAACTATTGAGTGTGGTCAATGAATTTTCAATTTGTGCTTGGGATAGTTGTTCGACCATGGGGTTCTCCAAACGGTGTGCTTAAGTTGATGGCTCTCAGCCTGAGGGGTGTACAAAGGAATAATAGACAAAAAAGCCGTTTCTGCAATAGAAACGGCTTTCTTAATATGGAGTTTAGGAGATTCGAACTCCTGACCCTTTCACTGCCAGCGAAATGCTCTACCAACTGAGCTAAAACCCCAATGTTCCATTTAAAATTAATAAATGCGTGTTGGATTCAAAGGTTTTAAGTTGGATTTAAGGGTCTTTTAAGGTTTCTGTTTTGATTTGTATTCTTCAGTTTGACCTTAATCTGCTAGAAACTTCAGTCTTCGCATTCTTATTTCTTGCATTCCAAAAGAATCCATCTCCATCATAAATGAAATTTTTACAATTAAGGTATGGAAAACACACAAAAACCAAACTTCGAAGAACATCTGATGAAAGGCTCTTCTAGCTACGATAGCCCGGTCGGGGCTTGGTGGGTTAATCGAGCCATTGATGCTGATCATCAAGAAGCCTATAAAAACATCGCCGAGCTCTTTTTTGCTCGAATGAAATTAGATGGTAAACAGCCTCATTTTGTGATTGATTACGCTTGTGGAGCGGGACATTTATTTCCTCACCTACAGCGCCTCCTGCCTGATACCATCTTCATTGGGATGGATGGCTCACTTGAACTTCTCAATCAAATTGCGGCCCATAACGCTGATATTGAGATGGTCAGCCCCAAACAAGCTTTTGATACTGAGGGTAAGTCTATTCGATTAGTTCACACGGCTTTGCCTAATTTCCAAGATTTCCCATTTCACCTCGCTGATGCTCTGATCCTCTGTTTCCCTAATTTACTTCCAGATATTTCTTTACTTAATGTGTTTAATCAACATGGCTATACTGATGAGAAAGACACCAAGATTGCTAGAAGCCTTGCTCGTTTTCAAGAGATGGACCCTGAACACCGAGAAGAAGAAAACCCTGACCAGCTCTTTGATGAAATGATGACACAACGTGTGTTTGCGCGAAATTTCCATCACCTACTCAAGCCTGATGCTTTGATGCTTAAAGTTGAATACTCTAATTGTCACCGCAATGAGCTCACTGACTTGACCTTATATAGGACAGGCTTAGCAGAAGCGTCTTTGGAGCATATTATCAATGGTGACGAGTCAGATATATTATTTCATTATAGAGAAACTCACTATACCGAATCGGCGGTCATTTTAGATGTCTATCATCAAACCCAAGACCTAGGTGATACTGAAGGCGGCTATTGCGTACATTTTTACAATCGAGAATCCAATGTCTCAGACTAGCTCAAGCTCAACTCAAACTCCGACTATTGATTCAAACGACAATGGCCCAGGCCCGATAGGTATCTTTGATTCTGGTTATGGAGGGCTCACCGTTCTCATTGAACTTCAAAAAAAATTTCCCAACCAAAAGTTCCTCTATCTTGGTGACAACGCACGCGCACCTTATGGTACTCGCTCATTTGATACGATTTACCAATATACCCTAGAAGCAGTGAAATACCTCTTTTCGCAAAATTGCCACCTTGTGATACTTGCCTGCAACACAGCCAGTGCTCGGGCCTTAAGAACTATCCAGCAAATTGATCTCCCCAATATCGCACCCCATCGTCGTGTCCTCGGCATCATTCGCCCCATGACCGAATACTTAACTGATACTGTAAATAACACTGTGGGAATACTCGCCACTCGCGGTACGGTCGAATCTGAGTCCTACATCTTAGAACTTGAGAAGCTCGCACCCAAATTAACAGTCATTCAAAAAGCCTGCCCCATGTGGGTGCCATTGGTTGAAAACCGTGAAGTTGAGACTCCTGCTACGGACTTCTTTATTGATAAATACCTCAGCAGTATGGAAATATCCAAAAATTCAATTGAAAAGCTCGTTCTCGCTTGTACTCATTATCCGGTGCTTCAGCTTAAGATTGAAGATTGGCTAGCCAAGCAAAATCACTCTGAGGTGGAAGTTTTGCGCCAAGGCAAAGTTGTGGCTGACAAGTTAGCTGATTACCTCGATCGCCACCCTGAAATTCAATCCAAAATAGAGCAGATCAATCCGGCTTCGTTAAATGGTTCATCACAAATTGAGTTTCAAACCACAGAAACCACTGATTTGTTTAATCCGGTGGCTTCTCACTTTCTGGGATACCCCATTAAGGCGACTCAAGTCAAACTATAATTTTGACCATTTAGGCGATGTTTTGACTTTTAATGAGAGTTTTGTTAGATTTAAGTCCACGGCTTCCTTTTCCTATGGAAGCCCATTTTATTTGAATTTTCTCGTTTAGACTTTAAAAATAAGGATAAATTATGTCTGCTGCTACACAAATTAATCTAGAAGGTTGGCAAGATTTCCGCGGAGATCACGCTGGCGTTTTAATGTATGTGGAAACTTCCAAACAATCAGTTGCGCCTATACGCGACCAACTGAACGAGCAAGGTAAAGGCAATCTCTATGAGCCTAACTATGAAACCCGTACTTATGGACTTCGCTCTAGCCAAAACTCTCGTGCGGTCAGCTCGATCATTAAAAACAAACATCGTTATGTACTTTTTGGTACTCGTTATGATGGTGTTGAAGAAGAGTTCAAAGGTCAATTTTTGATTTTTGGATACATGCGTATTGACAAAGTAAAAGATGTCCGTACCCGTCATATTCATAATTATATGCGTGATATGGAATCTCAAAAAGAGCCTGATTGTATGACTCTATCTGAGGCTTTTGCTTTATATTCTGAAGATATGAAATTCTTTATGCCTGCAGATTGTTTCAATCTTTCTTCTGAGCAAATGCAAACTTGGGGCTACAAAGGCCGCGTCACCAAACAAATGAAACTTCTATTAGAAGCTGAAAAATTAGACGACGTCTTAAATCACTTCTCTGATAAAGAAGATGCTTCTGATGAGTACATCACCACTGTCAAAGAGTTCATTTCTGCTCTTGAAGACGAAGAAGATGACGAAGAAGAAGGAGACGAGTGGTAATCACTCTCTGATTTCAAACACTTTGAAATTCTGACTTAGATTTTTAAAACAAAAAAGACTCACCATTGGTGGGTCTTTTTTGTTTTAATCAAGAAGTTTATCAATCCATTGACGAGTGTCGTCACGCAAGACACTCGGTCGAATAATCTCACCACCAAGTGGCCCACTCAAAGGCCCCACCTCGATAAGATGGTGAGCTGACAATATCAAATCCGGATGATGATCTACAATGACAAGACAATGACCATCCCTATTGAGACGACTAAAGTATTCACGTAAAACACTTATCTCAGATAAAAACAATCCCCTTGAAGGCTCGTCTAACAATATCAACGCCTTTGAATAGCGTCTTATGTTTTTCAAATCACGAACCAGCTTCAATCTCTGCATCTCCCCACCCGAAAGCTCTCTTGAGCTAGTCCCTAATTTCAGGTGCCCAAGACCACACTGTTCCAACACACTTAAAATATGAGCCATCTCAGGTATATCTCTAAAAAAGCTCGCCGCTTGAGTCACTTCAAAGTTAAGCAGCTGACCTAAGTGATGTCCTTTGAATAAAATCTCCAAAGTCGGTTTATTATAACCCGTCCCCTGACAACTCTCACAGAAATCACAACTATCTGGCATCACACCAAGCTCCACCTTTTGAACGCCTTCGCCAAGACAGTGTTCACAGCGTCCACCCTTTTTGTTCAGGCTAAATCTCGCCGCTGTATATCCACGGATCTTTGATTCGGGGAGTTTGGCAAAGAGTTTGCGAAGCTGATCCATCATCCCAGTCAGACTCGCCGGACTTGAGCGACGCCCTCCACGAAGAGGTTGAGAATCCACATAAATAAGTTGATTAAAAGGTGTTTCGCCTGTTTCCATTTTGGGTTTAAAAAACGGATAAATCACTTCTGACATGAGTGTTGATTTACCTGAACCTGAAACGCCAGCAATCACATTGAGAGACTGCTCATGAATTTTAATATATGACTTTTTGAGTGTATAGGTTTTTTTGAACTCTAGTTTAAACTGGGGGCCACTAGAGCTTTCTTCAGGTAAATAATTTGACCATACTTTGGAAGCGGGTGTCCCGCTACTGAGCCAAGCTTTAAAGTCACCTGTATAAAGACACTCCCCACCTAAGTGAGCACTGCCAGGTCCCATCTCGACCAAATAATCTGCTTGAGAAATTGCAAAACGACTATGCTCAACCAAGACTAAGGTGTTGTTTTGAGCAGCGAGTTCACGAAGTTGAGACCAAAGTTTTTCTTGATCCTTATAATGCAGCCCATTGAGTGGCTCATCCAGGAAATAACAAACACCACTCATTCCCGATCCGATTTGAGTCGCAATTCGAAGGCGTTGATACTCGCCCCCAGATAAACTAGGTGCACTGCGGTAGAGGTGAAGGTAATCCAACCCCATCTTGACGACTTGCCCCACTCGATCTAGTAGCTCTTTTAAAATGGGGAGCTCCCACTTGGCGGTATGATTTCCATTTAAGCGTAGTTGAATCCTACTTTCTAATTCATTGAAGTTGAGGTGACTCCAATCTCCTAGATGTAAACCATCATACTTTAATTGTTTCCACTGACTAGACAGCCTATTGCCTTGACACTTTTTACATTTGATCGGACGACGACCATCGTCTAGAGAAATTTCTCCTAGGCCGAGGCAAACTGTACAAGCCGAATCCGAGTTAAAGCTCAGGTTACGCCTAGAACTTAATTTCAGTTCATAGTCATGCTCCACACAACGAGAAAATTGTGAAAATTGATGCAACTCATCCTCAATCAAAACCGCCATCACACCTGACCCAAATTCAAAAGCCGTCTCGCAAGCTTCCCATATTCTCGTGCGGTTTTTTTCATCAATTTTAAATCGATCGACCACAATCTCTAATGATATTTCGTTTTCCCATTCAAGGTCCTCGAGCATCTGAATCTCACCCTGATGACGAACTCGAATCATCCCTTGAGCAATCCACTGGTCTTTCTCATATTCTTTAGCCACTTTAGGGGCTAGAATCAATGTTTTGGACTGAACTGGTGCGCTCAAAATTTCATCTACGACTTCTGCAATAGTCCATGATTTTAAAGGGAGCTCGCAATGAGGACACGAAGACACTCCGCCTTGAAAAAACAAAGTACGCAAAAGTGAATCTATCTCAGTCAAAGTCCCCACAGATGAGCGAGTCCCAGGAGTGACCTGATGAGCTTTTAACTCAATACTAGGGCTCAGCCCGATAATTTGGTCAACATCAGCGTGAGCCTGTCCGCCAAGCACCTGACGTGCATTTAAAGAGAGTGACTCAAGATACCGGCGTGAACCTTCAGCATAGAGTGTGTCTAAGGCCAGTGATGACTTCCCTGAGCCAGACGGTCCCAATATCACGCTGACTTTATTCTTAGGTATCTTCAAATCAATTGATTTAAGATTATGAGTCCTAGCCCCTCGAACTTCTATCCACTGATTCATATCCACTTTTTTTGATCCAATGCTTTGCCTAATGTCATTTCTACATCTACCAACGAATCGCCATTTTCATTTTGGCCCATTTTACTCACTTCATAAATAACAGTCGGAGCCCACACTTGAACACCTCCAGCTACAGCTTCATCATACAAAGTTTGGTAGGTTGAGTCAATATGTCCGGCAATACCAAAGGTCTCAACATCATCTCGAGAGACTAAGAAACACAATACCGCTTGCATATTATCTGTTTGAGCTACTTCTAGTAATTCTCGAAGGTGCTTTTGACCTCGTGTCGTCACTGCATCAGGGAAACTTCCCCAACCCGGTTGATCCATTAAGGTCATGTTTTTGACTTCAACAAAAACTTCCTGCTCCCCTGATTGGCTCCAAATATCAATTTTGGAATTTTCGCTGCCGTATTTCACTTCTCTTTTCCAAACTTTAAAATCGGACAAAAAGTCAACTTGGCCTGAAGACAATGCTTCTTCGATGATAGCATTGGGACGCTGAGTATTGATCAAGGCAAGAGTACCTGATTGAAGCTTGAGGATTTCTGCGGTGTATTTTAATTTGCGTTTAGGGTTATCATCAAATCGAATCCAAACTTCGTCAGTCTGATCTAATAGTGTTTTCATGCTTCCGGTATTGGGACAATGAGCGACCACCGTTTCACCATTTTGAAGCTCTGCATCGATGAAAAATCGTTTATATCTTCGAATAAACTTTGCGCATATCAGGTTTTGAATTTTCACTGGCTCCCTCTAAATCCTAGATGTAACAATAGGTTAAAATCAATTTATCACAAAGTATATAACTGATAAAACAATAAAAGCCACCTCAGAGGTAGCCTAAAATCTGATCAAGATTATCCATCAAAGATGATACAATGATGGTTAAATTACATTATCTAATTCTATTAAATGCTTTGGCACGTTCGCGACGACGCTTTTCGGTGATATCGGGGAAGATGTCTGCAAAGGCAATTCCAATACCAAAACCAAAGACAGGGTTCCAGGTTTTTGTTCCAGCAAATCCACTCGTTTTATCAAATCCAGCTTCATCAATAATGATAGATTTTAATTCACCATCTTCTTCTTCTAATGAAGCATTTTCACTTGAAAGCCCCACACCCGCATTAATTGTCAGATACCAAAAGTTATAATCTAAATAAGTGATATTCGCATCAAAATTAAACCCTGAGTTAGAAACCATTGCACGGTACCCGGCAAGATCTGCATCACGACGGTGACCCACAAGAGTCTTACCATAAGAAACGGAGACGCCTGGGTGAAGCGCAAATTTAGGGAGGAAATAATAACCAATACCAATTCGACTCCCAAATCCACCGGCAATTGTTTGAGCTGGAGTGATTACTCCCCCATTATTTTGTTCAGGAACACCTTCGTCTTCAATTGCATTAAACTGTCCATAAGTAACATAAAATGCTAGACCATTAGTAGCGATGTATTCAATACCAAAGCCGTAAGCTACATCTAAAAAGACTTGAGACTCTTCATTAATGTGAGCAAAATATTTAGAACCAAATCCAGCTTGAACAATCAATCGGTCCTTTAAGAAATTTCGGCGCTTCAGAGAAGTCGCAAACTCATCTTCACGGCGAGCTTTTTCAGAATTTAGGTAGGTAGCATTTAACTCTCTTGCTTTATACTGAGGATCAGTTAATGTAGGGAAAGCAACTTCGTATTGCTGAGCAAATGAGCTGCTTATTAGCCCTAAAACAAAAATAAATAATAATGTACTCTTCGTTTTCAAAATAAACCGTCCTGAAATAACTATGCGTTGGATTCTTAAAATCCTTTTGAATATAAGTTATTTGGTCTCTATGAGTTCAGTCAGAGCTGACTTTTTGTGGGTTTTTTAGTTCACTGAGCCAAAGTAATCAGAGAATCAGAGGGAAATCATTGGTTTTGACTAATTTTCTTCTTATTTGTGGGATATCAGCTCTAATTCAATGGACCCTATAGCGATCTTAGAGCGCACTAAAACAGGGAGCTTGCGCTTATCTCGAGTGATCCAAATGTTGAGCTTTCCTTTGGATTGAAACAACCCATCTTCATCAAGAACGGGCTCAACCCTGAGACATTTATACTTTTTGTCCCCCACTTCTATAGTTTCATAGCCATGAGCAATCACTTTGAGCTTATACTTTTTTTTGCCTGATACAGCATAAAATTCATAGGTCTCTTTGGGTCTTAAATCTAGAGTCCTTATCAATACAAAAGCACTTGTGATACTATGACTAGGACCATCAAGTGTCACAGTGGTATCTCTTTGTTTTTTTACTTTGCCTTTGCCGTTAAGTATCGAGTCACCCATGACTGCTTGACCAAGTAATTGATCATAAACGACTCTAGTTCTCGAGTGATAACCACCTTCGTTGGTGATTTTATAAAACTCATTAGGTAATAAATCAGGCCCTTGCATTAATGTGGTGATGGTATCAAAAACCGGATAAATACTCTGAAGCGCATCATAAGCGTGTGCGTGTGATTGATGTAATATTTTCTTGTCTGGTAAAAGCTTAGTTTCCATTCGAGCAACTCCCGCATTAATAAAACCCCAAGAAATATTATAGACAAGCTTCTCACCTTTTAAGAAGTGATTTTTCTCCAAAAGTTTGTTCCACTGCTCATCCCGTTGAGCCAAATAGCTTTTGATACTTTTGTCTTCTAGGGTAATCGTTGGTTTGACAGTTAATGCTTTGGGGGTTGATTCCTTTAACGTTGATGAAGTAGAAGTATTCATCTCTTCAGCCAGGCAAAGGCTCACAAGGCCTTGGATCATTAATAAAATCAAGAGCAAACAAGATGTGGTTTTAAACTTTTGTATTCTTATCATGATATTGTATTGTGCCAATGGTGTTTGAGTTCATTTGAATCAATCGCACCCGAACGAAAAACTTGAAATTCAGGCTCTAATTGTATGACTGAAGAGGGTAACACAACATCCCTTTGGCCCATCAATTTATAGTGTTCTTCGAGACCGATTATCATATCTACTTTATCTTTAAATATTGATTCGAGATGGCCTTGAGTATCTGAATAACTTTCACCAGATAAATTGGCTGATGTAGATAACAAATATCCATCCCACTTCTCAAATAATTTAGTCAAAAGGGGATGACTTGACCACCTGACCCCTAATCCTCCGCTCTCTGAACAAAGGTCTTTTAGCTTGTGGTGTTTTGGCCTAAGAACCACAGTACAAGGTGCCGGCCATAGTTTGGACAAAAACTCATCTTCGGCTTGAGTGAGTTCAAAATCCTTGCGGACTTGATCCAAAGAAGAACACAAAACTAAGAAGGATTTATTATCAGGACGACTCTTCATCTCTCTGACTTTTTGAACAGCATCATATTGAAGCGCATCACAACCTAGCCCAAAAATAGTTTCAGTAGGATACAACAAAACACCCCCCGACTGGAGAGTGTTTTGCGCGACCATAATTTGATCAATATCATCATTGTTTATCATAGAAATAAGTGAAACCTAATGTTCAATATCACCTAAGCTTTTGCGGTAATCAGCAAGCTTAGTACGCAGTTCAGGCTCAAATAAAGACAAAATATGAATAGCTAAATAAGCTGCGTTTTTGCCATTGCCAATACCCACTGTCGCCACAGGGATACCAGGAGGCATCTGAACAATTGAGTGTAAAGCATCAGCACCTTGAAGTGGGCCACCATCCCCTGGTACACCAATAACAGGAAGTAAAGTATGAGCTGCAAGTACACCCGGAAGTGCAGCTGCAAGTCCTGCGATACCTACCAAAATTTTAAGACCACGGCCTTCAGCTTCCATAGTATATTTGCCGACTGCAACAGGTGTGCGATGAGCACTTAATACGTTCCATTCCCACTCGACACCAAAGGTGTCAAGAACACTAGTTACTTTATCTACAATAGGTTTATCTGAAGCTGAACCGGTAACAATTCCAACAGTTGCTTTTTCGTTTAATTTGAACATCTTTTTAGACCCTTCTGACCAATATCCTTACGGAAATACATGTCTTCAAAATTAATTTTATCTACACATTCATAACACAAATCAAGGGCTTCTTTAAGTTCAGCACCCTGACCGACAACTCCTAGAACTCGTCCACCCGAAGTTAGTAATTTACCCTCTTGCACCTGAGTACCTGCATGGATTATATGCACATTTGTCGGCATATCGTTGATGCCGGAAATTTCTTTGCCTTTAGCATAAGACCCCGGGTATCCACCTGAAGCAAGAACCACAATAGCACTTGAGCCTTCGTTTTCTTCAATCTGGATTGAGCTGATTTTACCAGTAGCACATGCATTTAATAATTCAAGTACATCACCTTTATAAAGAGGCAGTACAATTTGACACTCTGGATCACCAAAACGACAGTTGTATTCCACTACTTTAGGTCCTTCTGGTGTGGTCATAATCCCCACATAAAGTACACCATGATAAGGGCAACCCTCTTGGATCATACCATTCAGAGTAGGCTCTATTATTGTTTTTTTAATCTCGGCGAGTAATTCATCTGTCACTATCCCAGCAGGAGCATAAGCTCCCATTCCACCAGTATTGGGGCCTTGGTCACCGTCAAAGATGCGTTTGTGATCTTGAGCTGGACTCAAAGTCACATAATCAGCACCATCACACAAGGCAAAAATTGAAGCTTCTTCACCTGTCATAAATTCTTCAATGACTACTTCAGCTCCGGACTCACCAAAAATTGCGGCATCACCGAGCATATCTTCCACTGCACTAACTGCTTCATCCATTGTCATACAGACAATAGCACCTTTGCCCGCGGCCAAACCAGAAGCTTTGACTACAATAGGAGCGCCCTCAGATTGGAGATAAGCAAGTGCTTCATTTTTATCCGTGAAGTTTTGATACTTGGCAGTAGGTACATCATATTTAGCCATGATGTCTTTGGAGAAAGCTTTAGAGCCTTCAAGACGAGCAGCAAGTTTGGACGGCCCAAACACATCGATATTTAGTGCTCGAAGCTCATCAGCAAGACCAAGTACAAGAGCCACTTCTGGGCCGACAACTACTAGATCTACATTTTCTTTTTGTGCCAGAGCGACAAGACCTGGCACATCTTCAGCTCCCACATTCACTAAACGAGCGAGGCCTTGCATCCCTGGATTACCCGGTGCTGCGATGACTTCTGTACATTTAGAGGATTTGGCAATCTCACGAACAAGAGTGTGCTCGCGGCCACCACTTCCAACAACTAAAACTTTCATTATCATACTCATTTATTCAAGGCGATATATGCCAATAAATTTAGTAAAACCTGAGCATAGTTTTATCAAAATTTCGCACAGCTTGTAACTCGGTCTAATATCAACTTTGTCATTGATTAAAATGGCTGAAAATATCATACTTGGCCTAAATACCTAGGATTACATTTTTATTCGAAGTAAAACTTTTTGTGAAACCTTGAGTAAAACCTGATTTTTAAAAATTGTTAAAACTGAAGTTTAATTCACTAAAAGCCGATATCAATAATATGGCATATAAAATATCTATAACCGGCATCAAAGATCCCTCCAAGATCCAGGAGTTGATCAAATTAATTGCAAACCACAGCGGTTTGCAAGCTAAAACTGTGGCTGAATCTCTCAAAAAAATACCATTGGTGATTCCTATTATTCAGGATGAGATGAAAGCCAAGGCATTATTTGTAGAGTTGGAAGCTGCAGGAGCTGCCATAGAAATTAGTCAAACAAAAGACAGTCTACTTAACCCTGAAGAGCCTGAAGAGCCTGAAGATCCTAGGAAACATAAATCATTTGGCAAATCTGAAAAAGTTCCTCGGGTACTCTATAATTTTAAGCAATCACAATCTAAATCTAGCCGTCGTCAAAAAAAAATCATCTGGAGTGGAGTTGTTTTTATCATTTTAATTTTCAGCCTGCCTCTATTATTTAAAGATTTGACCCCTAAAGCCAAGAAGTCATTCACTCACACAAAGCACTCTGACAAAAAGCAAGGCAGGGCTCAAAAACAAGTTCCCCCTCCGGGAAGTAAAACAACAACCACCCCTTCAGTGAATCAATATTATAATCCAAGCAATTCAGACAAAAAAGGTTCAGACAAAACACCTTCCGCTGTAGAAAAAATCCAAGTAGTTAAAGCAAAAGAAAATTTGGTTTTAGTACCTAGCTCAAAAACTGGACAAGGTATCCCTGAGGAAATAGATACAGCAACCCCTGAAGGTAGATTTCATTTATCCCTTCTCAGGGAAGCCAAAGCCAATGAGCTTAAAAAAAACGCAAAAAAAGAAGGCCTCACTCCACGAGAAAAGATCGCAATTTTAAAAAAGTCTCTCAATTTAAATCCGTATGATCAAGATTCTTGGCGCGACCTGAAGAATGAGCTAAAAGGTCAAAAAAAACATAATGAACTCGTTCAAATTGAAAAAATTGAGCGTAAAGCTTTTAAAAATT
>CAWVXU010000077.1:0-12483 GCA_963934255.1 uncultured Fibrobacterales bacterium | reverse complement strand
CATAGTTTGTTCGACTCTGTATCTGATAATAAAAAAGTCTATGTACCTCTTGCTAATCAAGGACTCATTATCGACGAGGATAATAGATACTATTGCCACATGCAAAGAGCAAGAACACAGGGTGAAGAAGTATTTGAAATTTCGGATATTCATGAAGATACAAACATCAAATCTAGCTTAGAAAGCAGCCACAAACTAAATTGTCAAGAGCTTCAAGATGTGGATCGTTTAAATCGAATCTTGCATGAAACTGACCGAGTTAATCCTAAAGATAGCCTGTAAGGTTTCATCAAGATTTTGGTTTTCTCGATTATGTTTAAGGATTGGTTTTAATTTAATAGTATATTCATAAAAAAGGGTTCTTCAATATTGAAGAACCCTTTAAATTTTTATTTATTCAAATAATTATTGATTGAGAAATGTTTTATCTATAAATGAGGACTGATTCCTTGAGAGTCTAAAGCAGCTTCCATCACGGATTCACTCAATGTTGGGTGTGCGTGAATTGTATGTGCAATTTCTTCCCAAGTAGATTCAAGCTTCATCGCAAGACCAAGTTCCGCCAATAGTTCAGTTGCTTCGTAACCCACGATGTGAGCTCCAACAAGTTCACCATACTTTTTATCAAAGATGAGCTTGACTTGACCTTCTGTATGTCCAATCGCACGTGCTTTACCAGAAGCTGCAAATGGGAATCGACCAATTTGAACTTCCATACCTTGTTCTTTGGCCTTGGCTTCTGAGATCCCTACAGAGGCAATTTGAGGCTGACAATAAGTACAGCCAGGTACTTTTGAGTAATCAACACTATGAGGGTTTTGACCCAGGATGTGAGCTACTGCAGTTTCACCTTCAAACGAAGCTTTATGTGCAAGCATTTGTTTACCTGTCACATCACCAATAGCGTAGATACCTTTAACAGATGTCTGCATCATATTGTTAACTTTAATCATACCACGTTCGTTAAGTTTAACACCTGCTTTATCAAGACCCAGATCTTCAGTATTAGCAATCATTCCGATAGCAACAAGTACTCGATTGACTTTTAAAGTTGTTTCAACACCTTTGGCATCTTTTATGACTGCTTCAATTTGACCTTTTTTCTTTAAGGTCGCTGACTCGACTGTGGTTCTGGTATAAACATTGATGCCTTGTTTTTTGAACGAAGATTCTACCATTGCGGCTTGTTCTTTGTCTTCAACGGGTAGGATTTGATCCATCATCTCAACCATGTGTACTTCAACACCCATAGCGTTAAATACATAAGAGAATTCAGAACCGATTGCACCAGAACCGACAACAAGAAGTTTCTTTGGAAGGTCTTCTAACTCTAAAGCTTTACGGTAAGTGATAAAGTTTTCACCATCAATAGGAAATGTTGGGATTTCACGGGCTCTGGCGCCAGTGGCAATCACGATAGCACCGGCATTGATTATTTCTTTTGAGCCTTCAGCGTTTTCGACTTCCACAATACCAGAAGCAACAATACGGCCAGAGCCCATGATCACTTCAATTTTGTTTTTCTTCATCAAAAACTTAACACCCTTAGAATTGGTATCAGCTACGCTACGAGAGCGAGCTATAACCTTTGCATAGTCTGTCTTAACGCCCGTCACAGTCAGGCCATAATCTTCTGCGTGATTAATATCCGTTAAAACTTCAGCTGATTTAATTAAAGCTTTAGTTGGGATGCATCCCCAGTTTAAACAAATCCCACCAAGGTGCTTGTTTTCAATGATGGCCACTTTTTTACCAGCTTGGGCCATTTTAATTGCTGCTACATATCCGCCAGGGCCAGAACCGATGACGACTAGATCAAATTTTTTAGACATAATTGGCCTTTCTTAAAGCATCATGCAAGCAGGGTTTTCAAGTATTTCTTTGAGTCCATTCACAAAAGCCGCGGCGTCTGCACCATTGATCACTCGGTGATCAGAAGTCAGAGTGACAGTCATTTGGTTTTTTGAATCAATTTCACCATTTTCTTTACGATAAAGAACTTCTTCAACTCCAGCGATAGCAAGGATAGCAGACTGTGGTGGATTGATGATGGAAGTGAACTGAGAAACCCCAAACATACCCATATTAGAAATTGTGAATGTTCCACCTTGAAATTCTTCAAGAGCTAAAGTTCCTGACTTGGCTTTAGCTACGAGGGATTTGACTTCAGCAGAAATAATACCCAAGGGTTTGCGGTCGGCATCTTTAACAATCGGAGTAATCAGTCCACCAGGGATAGATACTGCAACTGAGATATCAATGTTTCCATTTTGACGGATGAAATCACCATGCCATGACGAGTTGACTACTGGGTGACGACGAAGATTCATCGCAACACCTTTAAGTACAAGGTCGTTAATAGAAATTTTGTAACCAGGAGTTTGGTTTAATTCTTTGCGAAGACCGTTCAGCTTATCCACACCAATTTTCATTGATACGAAGAACTCAGGCGCCTGAGTTCTTCGTATCAATGAAAATTGGTGTGGATAAGCTGAACGGTCTTCGCAAAGAATTAAACCAAACTCCTGGTTACAAAATTTCTATTAACGACCTTGTACTTAAAGGTGTTGCGATGAATCTTCGTCGTCACCCAGTAGTCAACTCGTCATGGCATGGTGATTTCATCCGTCAAAATGGAAACATTGATATCTCAGTTGCAGTATCTATCCCTGGTGGACTGATTACTCCGATTGTTAAAGATGCCGACCGCAAACCCTTGGGTATTATTTCTGCTGAAGTCAAATCCCTCGTAGCTAAAGCCAAGTCAGGAACTTTAGCTCTTGAAGAATTTCAAGGTGGAACATTCACAATTTCTAATATGGGTATGTTTGGGGTTTCTCAGTTCACTTCCATCATCAATCCACCACAGTCTGCTATCCTTGCTATCGCTGGAGTTGAAGAAGTTCTTTATCGTAAAGAAAATGGTGAAATTGATTCAAAAAACCAAATGACTGTCACTCTGACTTCTGATCACCGAGTGATCAATGGTGCAGACGCCGCGGCTTTTGTGAATGGACTCAAAGAAATACTTGAAAACCCTGCTTGCATGATGCTTTAAGAAAGGCCAATTATGTCTAAAAAATTTGATCTAGTCGTCATCGGTTCTGGCCCTGGCGGATATGTAGCAGCAATTAAAATGGCCCAAGCTGGTAAAAAAGTGGCCATCATTGAAAACAAGCACCTTGGTGGGATTTGTTTAAACTGGGGATGCATCCCAACTAAAGCTTTAATTAAATCAGCTGAAGTTTTAACGGATATTAATCACGCAGAAGATTATGGCCTGACTGTGACGGGCGTTAAGACAGACTATGCAAAGGTTATAGCTCGCTCTCGTAGCGTAGCTGATACCAATTCTAAGGGTGTTAAGTTTTTGATGAAGAAAAACAAAATTGAAGTGATCATGGGCTCTGGCCGTATTGTTGCTTCTGGTATTGTGGAAGTCGAAAACGCTGAAGGCTCAAAAGAAATAATCAATGCCGGTGCTATCGTGATTGCCACTGGCGCCAGAGCCCGTGAAATCCCAACATTTCCTATTGATGGTGAAAACTTTATCACTTACCGTAAAGCTTTAGAGTTAGAAGACCTTCCAAAGAAACTTCTTGTTGTCGGTTCTGGTGCAATCGGTTCTGAATTCTCTTATGTATTTAACGCTATGGGTGTTGAAGTACACATGGTTGAGATGATGGATCAAATCCTACCCGTTGAAGACAAAGAACAAGCCGCAATGGTAGAATCTTCGTTCAAAAAACAAGGCATCAATGTTTATACCAGAACCACAGTCGAGTCAGCGACCTTAAAGAAAAAAGGTCAAATTGAAGCAGTCATAAAAGATGCCAAAGGTGTTGAAACAACTTTAAAAGTCAATCGAGTACTTGTTGCTATCGGAATGATTGCTAATACTGAAGATCTGGGTCTTGATAAAGCAGGTGTTAAACTTAACGAACGTGGTATGATTAAAGTTAACAATATGATGCAGACATCTGTTAAAGGTATCTACGCTATTGGTGATGTGACAGGTAAACAAATGCTTGCACATAAAGCTTCGTTTGAAGGTGAAACTGCAGTAGCTCACATCCTGGGTCAAAACCCTCATAGTGTTGATTACTCAAAAGTACCTGGCTGTACTTATTGTCAGCCTCAAATTGCCTCTGTAGGGATCTCAGAAGCCAAGGCCAAAGAACAAGGTATGGAAGTTCAAATTGGTCGATTCCCATTTGCAGCTTCTGGTAAAGCACGTGCGATTGGACATACAGAAGGTCAAGTCAAGCTCATCTTTGATAAAAAGTATGGTGAACTTGTTGGAGCTCACATCGTGGGTTACGAAGCAACTGAACTATTGGCGGAACTTGGTCTTGCGATGAAGCTTGAATCTACTTGGGAAGAAATTGCACATACAATTCACGCACACCCAACATTGAGTGAATCCGTGATGGAAGCTGCTTTAGACTCTCAAGGAATCAGTCCTCATTTATAGATAAAACATTTCTCAATCAATAATTATTTGAATAAATAAAAATTTAAAGGGTTCTTCAATATTGAAGAACCCTTTTTTATGAATATACTATTAAATTAAAACCAATCCTTAAACATAATCGAGAAAACCAAAATCTTGATGAAACCTTACAGGCTATCTTTAGGATTAACTCGGTCAGTTTCATGCAAGATTCGATTTAAACGATCCACATCTTGAAGCTCTTGACAATTTAGTTTGTGGCTGCTTTCTAAGCTAGATTTGATGTTTGTATCTTCATGAATATCCGAAATTTCAAATACTTCTTCACCCTGTGTTCTTGCTCTTTGCATGTGGCAATAGTATCTATTATCCTCGTCGATAATGAGTCCTTGATTAGCAAGAGGTACATAGACTTTTTTATTATCAGATACAGAGTCGAACAAACTATGTCCTACGAAATGATTAGGAGTTTGAATTCCTAAAAGATCCAAGAATGTGGGGGCAAGATCTACCTGTGATGAAACTTTCTTCTTAGAGCTTAATGTTGCTTTTAATTTGGGGTGATTGCCTTTTAT
Source organism: uncultured Fibrobacterales bacterium (assembly GCA_963934255.1). GTDB lineage: Bacteria > Fibrobacterota > Fibrobacteria > Fibrobacterales > CAWVXU01 > CAWVXU01. Next base: position 7,455 of record CAWVXU010000077.1, on the reverse strand, counting down.
AACTAGAGGAAGCCAAGTATTTGCTTTATATAGCCCGCCATAGACCCCACCTACTCCGTGTTCACCCGTTGAGAACCCATGATCAGCCATGAGCACAAATAATGTGCGATCAAACCAAGGTTCATCTTTGATTTCATTAAACATCTTTTTCAATGACTCTTCGGTATAAATCATAGTTGAAGTCATTTTTTCATTGGGAGTCGCATCATCTTCTCTTGCGACGCCATCGACGTGATTAAATGGATAGTGGTTCGTATGAGTAAGAGAAGCCAAGACAAAAGGTTCTTGAACAGAATCTTTGACCCATGCAGTGATAGCTTGGTACATCAACGCATCTTCTTCCGTTTTGCGGTCATATTTAAAACCACCATACCAACGTTTTAGCCATGGTGGTTTGTTGTCCCACGCCGGGTCAGCAGCACTGTAGAAAGTAGTCTGGTAACCTTTGGACTTCATCACATCTATAAAGGATTGACTTGTTAAAGTTGGGAATGAAGTAGCTGTATGGCCATTTGAATAATCCCATATTCCTAAATGCATCGAACTAAAAGCCCCAATAGTGGGTAAACCTGAAGTATGAAATTGTGTCCAATAATGGGTATTTGAATCTTGTATCAATTCATTTAAGAAAGGTGTAGCATCCCTTGTCGCTCCCCACTCTTTGAGAAAGCCAGTATGAAGTGCGCGATGACTTTCTAGTAAAAATATCATGATGTTAGGAGGAGATTCATCCATACCAGAACAATCTTCATCAATCCCATTTGTAGGGATTTCCACACCTTTTGGGTTCACATTACTGTCCCAATCAGAACAGTCATCGGCTAAAACAAACCCATCTTCATCTCCATCTATTTGACAACGAGCTAACCATAATTCTTTATCAATATTATCCAATTTCATATGAGAAGAAGAGCCATCAGATGGAGATTGAGTGATTAGTTGACTACAAAGTTGATTCGTTGGGACTTTAAAAAAAGGAAATTTAGTATGAGGAAATTGCCAATTTGAATCTGCTTGAACAGTTTTCCATTGAGTTTGAAATACTTTAGCCATCCTTTGTATTTCTTTTTCACTAACGATTTCTCTCTTAAGAGTGGCTTCATCATAAATAATAGAATACACAGGTTTCAGTCGGCGTTCTCTAAAAGTACCACCCCAAAAAACATTTTTATAAAGCCAGAAAACACAAAAGCAGATAATTGATAACTTTAACCAAAAGCCTACTCGAAGAGTCACTCTAGCAACTAAGTGACGATAAAACACTAAAGCCAGAGGAATACAAATCGCAATGAGAATAATGGGTAAAAATGGAATACTTTGATCACCTTGAATCAAGGGAATTAATTGTGATGAACTACTTGTATTGCCATATGTGTCTATAAGATTTTTAGTGACATGGCCACCCATAAAACGCATAAATTCATGATCTAAGACAGTCAGTGGTAATAAAATTATTTGAAACAAAAAGCTTATCCAAAAGAGTATATCTGTTTTGAAACTTTTAAATACATGACTCAAGCTTGTACTTACTAAGAAGAAGAATAAGGTGAAAGAACTAATCCATATAAAATCAATCGCAAATGCATGAAAAATATACCATTCTAACTTATTAACAAGGTTCACACCAAAGGCATCAACCCTTGCTAGAACAGCAAACCTTAAAATCATATGGACAAAGAAAACTGACCATAAGAGAGTAAGGTGCGATGTGTGATTATCGTTGATACACAATACATTTTTCAACTTATTTAACTGTTTCACCATCCAACTTTCCTCTTATTCTTCATAAATGTACAAATTCAGGTTTCAGATAGTGTACAGATAACTTATGAAAATATCAGGCTTGGTTCACTTTAAACTAAATGGGTTTTCTGACCTACTGAGAGTGTAGAATTCTTTCTCTAAAATCTCCTCCCCCCGCCCTTGAAAGGAATGAAGTTGTAGTTCTAGCTTCTAAAAAATGACAAAAAGATAAGAGACTACAAACTGAAAAATAATCAACTAGCTAGATTTCAGACCGAATTTATTCAAGAAATGATCCATAAAACTGTCAACGAATCCATGATTCAAGCAGCGAGTAGACGATGAACCCTTTAATGCTTGTTCAACGAGAATAATTGAAATACTTTCTAACATGGCCAAGGAACTCTATTCGTAGTTTGTAAAGTTTCGTAAACGACCACTGACAAGGAGGTATAAATTCATTTGGCTAGATGCTCAATATGAAAAGGTACAACAAGATGGAATGATTCAATCCTTTGCAGCTTGTCTAGCTATCGGGTTAAATGCCGAGGGCAAAATAAGTGAAGCTGAGATACATTGGGCAAATATTTAGAATCACTTTGTGAGCTTGGCTTAAAGCAAGTTGAGCTGATTATTTCAGATGGGAGTTCTGGTTTAAAAGCAGCCAGGCAATCAGTAATTCAATCTGTTTTATGGCAAAGACGTTTTTCCAATTTAAAAAAAATACACAGTCAAAATTCGCATCAAACCTTACAATGAGAAAGTATGTTTTGAGATTAAAGACACTGGATAAGGTATTGATGCGGGGTTACAATCTATAAAAAAAGTATTCTGCGCTTAAAACCTCAAAATAAATACGAACAATCGGATCTCAATCAAGGGTTGAAAGTTGTTCAATACTATTGTTCAGTATTAGATTCACCTCTTGAAATAACCAGTAACATTGACACTGGATCTATTTTTTATTTTGACGTTCGTTTCATAGAGCCTAGAGCAAATGAAGTAGGTCAATTTATAGAGAACAATACCTCTGAAATTGCCAATGAAACATGTCTAATGTCAAAATTCTAATAGTCGAAGACAATAAATTGAATGCGCTTATTGCTGCCAAGCTTTTAAATAAAATTGGTATAGAAAATATTGATTTTGCCACTAATGGTAAAGAAGTAATTCAAAAGATTCATGACGTAGATTATGATCTTATTTTAATGGATTGCCAAATGCCTATTTATGATGATTATGAGGCAACAAAAGAGCTCAGAAGCTTGGGAATTAGAACACCAATTATTGCACTAACTGCTTCTGTTTCAGGCGAAGATATTGATGGATGTTTTAACGCAGGTATGAATAATCACCTATCCAAACCTATCCAAATCAATCAGCTTCAAGAGGTAGTCAATAAATATCTCATGTAGGCTTATATTGATATTTCCATTTATTACATTTAGGTAAAAATGGAAAGTGAGATTGGTATGCTTCGAAAAAATTCAACTTTTAAGGGTATTCAAGGTCCAGTAGTCATCGTTGTCATGGATGGTGTGGGCATTTGTGAGAATCATGTTGGCAATGCAGTAAAATCTGCTAGAACTCCTGTACTTGATTCTCTAGCAAAGAACTCCCCTACTATTGCTCTTGCTGCACATGGTATTGCTGTAGGTATGCCTAGTGATGGTGATATGGGTAATTCAGAAGTCGGACATAATGCTCTTGGCTCTGGCCAAGTTTATTCTCAAGGCGCTAAGCTTGTCGCCAATGCAATTGACAATAAATCCCTTTTTGCGGGTCAGGCTTGGAAAGAAATTTCTGATAATGCCAAATCCTCTACTTTACACCTTATGGGGCTTTTTTCTGATGGTAATGTACACTCACATATAGATCACCTAAAAGCGTTAATTATTCAAGCTAAAGCTGATGGGATTAAAACAGTTCGTGTTCACGCTCTAATTGATGGTCGCGATGTTCCTGAGACTTCTGCTTTAGAATACACTAGACCTTTTGAAGCTTTTGCTCATAACCTTTGTGATGATTCATTTGATGTACGAATTGCCTCTGGTGGTGGTCGTCAATCAATGACTATGGATCGCTATGATGCTAACTGGGCACTTGTTGATCTGGGTTGGAAGACTCACGTTCTCGGTGAAGGACCACAATTCTCTTCTGCTACTGAAGCTGTGATTGAACTTCGCAAACAAAACCCTGAGACGATTGACCAAGATCTGCCCCCTTTTGTTATTGCTGAAAATGGTGTTCCTATCGGTACCATAGTAGATGGTGATTCGGTTGTATTCTTTAATTTCCGTGGTGATCGTGCGATTGAAATTACCAAAGCATTTGTAGACGAAGACTTCACTATGTTTGAACGTGTGAGATACCCCAAGGTGGTATATGCTGGAATGCTTCAGTATGACGGTGATCTTCAGCTTCCTAAACGTTTCTTAGTGACTCCTCCTGCTATTAAAGATACTCTTGGTGAACATTTAGTTAAATCAGGTGTCAAATCCTTTGCTTGTTCTGAAACTCAAAAGTATGGTCATGTCACTTATTTCTGGAATGGTAATCGTACTGAGAAATTCTCTGAAGAATTAGAAACTTTTGTTCAGGTCCCATCAGATGTGATTCCTTTTGAGCAACGTCCTTGGATGAAAGCTGCTGAGATTACTGATGAGCTTATATCAGCTATTCAATCAAATGAATTCCAATTCTTGCGTATCAATCTTGCCAATGGCGATATGGTCGGTCATACTGGAAACATGGAGGCCGCTATTATTGCAGTTGAAGCCGTTGACCTTTGTCTAGCTCGTATACTTAAAGCTGTAACTAAAGCTCAAGGTATCTGTATGGTGACTGCTGATCATGGAAATGCCGATGAGATGTTTGAAATTGATAAGAAAACAAAGGCTCCTAAACAAAAAGAAGATGGAACTTTTAAAGCAAAAACTTCACATACATTGAATCTTGTTCCTTTTCATATGTTTAATGCAACAGAGCATAAGAACTTGGGGCTGACTGACAACAAGCATGGTCTTTCTAATATTGCTTCGACTGTAACTGAATTACTTGGATTTGTTCCTCATGAAAAATGGGATCAATCTATGTTGGTTGTAAAATAGTTTGTTTTCAGTTTGAACAAGCTAGGTTCTATTTAACAATTCAAGGACTGTCACTTTTGTGATGGTCCTTTTTTTTGATTTAGCTTGAGTTTGTTTTGTAAAGAGAATGAATGAGTTTGAATTTTCTAAATTTCATTTAAAGTGGATTATTAATCACCAGCCTAAAGCCAGAGGTTACATTACTATAGGTTGGGACTAGGAATGCTCTATTTGTTGAAGAGAAATAGTTGATTTGTGATTCTCGAAAACTGGCACCTCTTTGGACTTTAAATTCTGGATTTCTTGAGTAATATCTATCGACAGGATAATTGGGGTAATCGTTGTGTCCATCAAACACCCACTCCCAAACATTACCATAGATATCATATAGCCCGAGTGAGTTACTTTCTTTACTTGCTACTTTATTAACTTCAGTTGTGTTCCATATTGCTTCTTTAGATAACTCATTTGAATCACTCCAGATGACATTACCTGCGTTACCTTCTGCAAAATATTCCCATTCGCTTTCTAGAGGTAATCTAAATCCGATTTTGGAATCTAGGAACTCGATACTTTCAAGTATAATATCATCGGTCTCACTGTATTTTATTTCTGTATAGGTATAGACGCTATCGAGTCCGTAAAATTTTGAAATTTCATTTGCGAATAAAATAGCTTCGAACCAACTGACTCTATTGGCTGGACAGGAGTCACATGTATATAATTTATCAATTGAAGAAAACTCTTTCCAAAGTAACTGAGGTGTCTCCGTTGTAGAAACAAAAAGTTTAGGTATAGTATCTGACCAGACAGGGCGTTCATCAGCCTCCCCTTCTTGTCTTCCAATATCAATTTTAGTATTACCCAATGATATTAGAAACACAGGTTTAATCGTTTTTATTTCAATGGTGTCGGTATCTTTATAGTGGTTGTCTTTATTGAAATTTCTGGCAAATACTAAGTAAGTAGAATTAGTGTCTAACCATTTGGCTTCACCATAGTCTAGTTCTGGGTTGGATGTTATTGACCAATCCTCAGCTCGCAATTTTTTAAAATATAAACGCTGTTTGGCATTATAGCTATTGGACTCCCATGTGAAACTTGCCTTGAGGAATATGCTATTTTGTTCGAGGAGCGTAATATTAGATGGGGGTTTGGCATCCAGGGGCTCTTCAAATATGCGATCGATTGATGAGCATGCGGTTAAGAACAAAAGAATGACTACTGTGAAGGCTTTGATTTTAAACATCCTATCGTACAAAATTTATTTCTGCACTAATAAAATAGTGTGCATCTATATGGACAATTGTTCCATTATCTGTATATCTGAAAGTCCGTTGACCCGTTGTAGCAAACAGATGGGTATCTATTGTGATTGCACTTGCACTAGCCATCTAATTCTCCGTATATCTGATGTAGACTGATAGAGTTACATCGGTTCCAGTAGCAGCACTTGCCTCAAACCAAACCCATGAATTGGCAGGAACAGTGGTATCACTTAATGTTGCAACATCCCCAGTAGTTACACTAGTAGTAGCAGCCGATGTTGTTACTAAAGTTCCAGTAGAACTTCTATCTGTAGAATGTCTTAATACATAAGTTGTACTTGGGGATGTTCCTATACTTATAGCAGCAACTTCAACAATTGTAATTGCTGCACCCGTTCTAAACATTGTAATGTCATCACCTGCTATAGGTGCTTCAATAGTCAAGGTTTTTGTTAATGAAACTGGTGCAACCCAGTCCATTTTACCCGCTACGTTATCCCACGTTAATACATAACCATCGGTTCCGGCTCCTGAGGCTGTGATAATATCTAGATCCACTTCAGCGACAGTGGCGTCGAGAATTTGGGTTGTGGTGACTGCACTTGTGGCAATGTCAGCGGCGACAATTGTGCCGTCGGCTATTTTTACACTTGTTACTGCGTTAGCTGCAAGGTTGGCGTTTGCTACACCTTGCGCTGCAATATCCGCTGTGACGATGGTTCCATCAGCTATTTGAGTTGTGGTCACTGCACTCGTGGCTATTTTGGCACTGGTGATTGCACCTGCGGCCAGATCAGTCTCTACGATGGTTGCATCTAATATTTGTGTCGTTGTCACTGAGCTGGCAGCGATATCGGCGGCGACAATAGTTCCATCAAGTATAGCAGTTGAATTGACTGCCCCTACTGCAAGGTCAGCTGCCACGATAGTGGCGTCTAGTATCTCAGTTGTGGTCACTGCACTTGTTGCAATATCAACAGCAGCGATGGTTCCGTCTAAGATTTGAGTGGTCGTGATTGTTTCAGATGCGATGTCGGCGGCCACAATCGTTCCGGCGGCGATTTTGGCCGTTGTGATTGCGTCATTGGCGATGTCTAAAGTACCGATGGTTCCGTTGGTGATGTTCTCGGTATTGACCGAGTTATCGGCGAGTTTGGTGTTATTGATTGCATCAGCTGCGATTAATGCAGTGGTGATATTTAAGGCGGCGATGTCGGCGGTACCGATTGTTCCGTCAAGAATGTTTTCAGTTTGGACAGCGTTGTCGGCGAGTTGTGCGTTGGTCACAGCATCGGCGGCAAGTTTGACTGTAGTCACTGAACCGTCAACTAAGTTAATGACATCACCTGTGATTT
>CAWVXU010000076.1:0-12658 GCA_963934255.1 uncultured Fibrobacterales bacterium | reverse complement strand
GACCTGTGTTGAGAAAAGTGACAGATTCAGTCACTCAAGTTATTCTAAATTCAATATCAGTTACATTGAAGAGGTCATAGAGTCATGAATAATTTATTTCAATACGCAACAAATTAATTCAATAAAAAATACTTATAGGGGCTTATCAACAAGAAGCATTGTAAAGGTAAGTATTTGGGTGGCCTCTCAACTATATCATTGAGCAAGATGTTGAAATGGAGTCACAGTGATCTGGTTTGATTTCAAATGAGTCACTCGAACAAAATAAACGCCCTCAGTGTATGCAGCCAAGTTGATGAGGTAATCAGCACTCTCTATCTTGGAATCTTTTGAAATCAGAGAGCCCTTAAGATCCCAAACCTCTATTTTGTAATCTTGCAGGTGTCTCGGATTATCAAACAAAACTCTCACTGTATTATTTGAAATTGAAAGCCTGTATAAAGGAGCATGGCTTGGGTCTTTTTGGATATTCACAGTCCCAGACTCTTGAGCTTCATAGACTCTCACATAATCTATCATCCAAGGGATAGGCTTCTCTATTTGCTCGGACCACTTACCTGGCCAATCAGCATTGCTCACTTCCATAGTCAGTTTTAGATATTGCTTTACTTGGCTAACACCACCATCAGATGTCCTCCAAGTCTCTTCATTATCGATATAAAAAATATACTCGTTCTCAGTCCACCAAACTCCAAAAGTATGGAAACCTCCATCATAAAGGTCAGATCGAGTGAAGCTTTGAGAAACCTTCTGATGCTCGACGCCATAGCCATCCCAATGCAGAGCGTGTTGAACTTTATTATTCCAACCATTGATGCTTTCGAATATATCTATTTCAGTTCCGTCTCGCCCGGCATCCCCAGGATGATTTCCATAAGGCATCATCCAAAACGCGGCCCAGCCACCTTTGATCTGGGGAAGCTTACATCTGACTTCAAAGTAGCCATAAGTCTGATCAAATAGTTTATGGGTGCGTATAGCCCCTGCATACACAATCCCATTTGATTCAGTCACACTGAGGGTCAGCCGACCAGCGCCATTTAAGTGATAGTTATCCGGACTCCAGTAACTAGCTCCTTGCCGAAACCATTCTGGGGCCGTCTTCCATTTGGTTGAGTCGAGATCTGTGCCATCGAATTCATCTTGCCACACGAGGGTGAGATCGTTGGAAGGGGGGGCAGCTTGGGTTAAAGTAGTGAGGGCAATGAGTAACAGAAATACGATAGGTGCCAAAAGCGAGGAGAGGCCTAGACTCGAAGGAGTCAGGTCGTTTTGTGGTGAACAACTTAGACGATATTGCATATTAAACCTCCTAGGGCTAACAATACGATTTTGGGAATTTAAATTCTACTTCGTTGGATGTAGCCTTAAAACTTTAGTCCTGAGCACACCGGAAGCCAAGAACGCCATTGCGACGCTCGGCTGCATCTCCGCTGCGAAAGGCTGAACGCAAAAGCGCAGCACCGCTGCCCCAGCTGCCCCCGCGAAACACACGATTGGAGCCGCTCGTAGGACCCGTTGGATCAGTTGAAGCAGAGCTTTTGTAATAATCATCACTAGAATAGTCAGAGACCCATTCCCAAACATTTCCTGTCATATCATGAAGTCCCCAAGCATTGGCTTGATACTTCCCTACGGGAGCTAACATGGCATATCCATCTTCGCAACTATTGGCCCATTCCATTGACGGAAATTGTGACTTAGCGGACTTATCAGCTACATTTGCATACTGACATTGGCGTGACTCATCATCTCCCCAAAACCACATAGACGTTGTCCCGGCTCGAGTGGCATATTCAAACTCTGCCTCTGTCGGAAGTCGCTTACCTTGAGCTTGACAGTAGGAGTTGGCTTCATCCCAGTTGACAAAATATGCAGGGTCTTGAGGGTTTGGAGGCGTACAGTAGGGGCCAGAACATTTATCCCATGGACTTGCTCCGGTGGCTTGACGATATTGTTCTTGACTGACTTCGTATTTATCCATCTTGAAGGACTTTAAGCACACTTTATGGATGGGTTTCTCATCATCGCCACCAGTTTCAGACCCCATTTGGAAGCATCCTGAAGAGATTGACATCATCGACTCAGCTAATTTGTTGTCAGCGGATTGGGAATAGCCTAGACTAAAGAGTGTGGCAAGTAGGATTAAGATCATTAAACTATCAATTCTCTGGGGAATGAGTTGAAATGAATAATAGAAATAATTTAGCAAGGATGCTTTAGGAGGGTATTTCAATCAAATTAACGTCCTCAGCTTGAATTGCATTCACCAAGACATGACATCAATCTCATTATCCCCCTTGCCATTAACATCATACAAGGGGTCAATACCACGCATCAAGAGCTCACTTTGAAAATCCTCCCAGAAACCATTAAAGAAGGATTTGTCAAATTTCTTGTTTTTGGAATTCAGTGGTAAAAATTTCAATAATCGCAAGTCACTACCCTCTTGACTCACCCCTTTGTAAACTCGCTCAAAAGTCCACTGGTCTTCAATAATTTTAGACTGGATATTGGTAATCTTGGCGTCAATCTTGACATTGAATGTCCAGTTGGAAGCACTCGATTGTAAATCAAACTCACTGACATCTATACTCAGTAGAGTCTTAAACTTGGGTTCGATTGTTTGGACCTCATTTATGTTTTGAATATTTTGGTGGAGTACCGTTTTGTCCATCATGTACTCACTGGTCCAAGATTCAAATAATTTCTTGATGTCCCAATTCACCTTACTGGCAGGGTCGCTCACTAGGATATGACTCGCTAGTGCTTTGCGACGAGAGGGATGATTATTGAGCGACTGCTGCTCCACAATGGGTGGAATCCAAAGATCAAAATTATGTTCAGGGAGTTTTTTATGCAAGATCAATGGTGTTTTGCTTTGCAAATCCACAAATACAGGTGCTTTGAGGAGATATTGCTTACCCTCAAGACTCAGTTGGATAGAACCCTCATAAAGAAAAATAAATTTCTCGTCGGGCGAGTTTTGCAGAAGTACCTCAGCACTTTCCCCCTTGAGAAAATAATCACCTAAATTCCATGAGAAACGAGCCTTTTGACAGCTAAGGCATTGAGGGAATGAAAAAAATGTCTCACCATATTGAAGAGAAAAACTCACCTGATGTATCTGGTCTGACTCACCACGAGAAAAGAGATAGTCAACTGAGGAGTTTGGCCCGATACTAAAAAACCACTCGGGAGAATATTTTAATTGTATCTGAGATTCGGCAAAAGTCCGAAGCTTAGTGTTATGTAAAATGGTTTCACCATGTGCGATGGACTCCCATTTTAACACAGATCTCTGTTGTTTTTCTACCCGACCGTTCCAGTAATGGACCTCTGGTTCTAGGAAAAAACCAGCATATGCTTCAAGGCAAACTAAAAAAGCCAAAAAAAGTACGGTTTTGATATTTATATGCATGTTAATATTATAACCTATTTGGCTTTGATTTGTTATAATTTACATCATGACAAAAGATTATAAATCAATTTATTACCCAGAGAACTCTCTGGAAGCGAAGTTTGAAGCTGGAGACCTTAAAGACATTGAGGTTCAGATTAATGATTTTGTCGAGCGACATCACGTGTCAATCCTATCTATTGCAGATACTCTGATTGATAATGATGTCAAACATCCCTATATTGAGGCGACTCAAATTTTAGTTGGCAAACGTGGATATATCCATTTGCCTTCTGAGATGGCAGCACTTATTCAAGAGATTAACAAAGAAAAATGGATTCGCGCTGAAGAGGGTGAGTCCGACAACGAAGTGATTAAAGATGAATGGTCTCGCAAATATGCAGCCACATGGAGAGAAGCTCGTAAGATTGAGATCCTTTATGTCATTGACAAAAAACAAGACGAAGTGCGCTCTATCTTGTTTGAGATGGCTCGTAAGAGTGGAATTGAACCACGCCGATAATTATAGCAAGTCCCACTCAAATCCAAGTGCCACCATCAGACCTTCGCCCTCAATCCACTGATCATTCAGATTGCCATTGATTTGATGTTTCTCATAAAATCGATACTCGATGTTACCATAGATTGCAGTCCCTGTAACTGAGCGCCATTTGTTACCGACTCCAAGCCCATACTCCCACCAATGTCTATCACCACTGCGATCATTTTTAAGACTAGATATTTTTTGGGCAGTTCCATAAACATAAGGCAAAGATATTAAGGGAACATAAAAACCAAGCTCGGCACCCAGGCTTCTATAAGTCACAGTCTCTCTACCCTCATCTGATATGTGATTATTTTGAGCTAAAGTCACGAGGCCTTTGGTGTAAAAACCATTGGGGAGTCCTAATGCAACCCAGGGCGTCAATCGATAAGGAGCTTCAATGAGCTCATTATCTTGAGCAAACTCCATCTGAAAACCCATGGACATGAGAGATGTTTGGGCCAAGATAGGTGCCATCAGAATAAACAGATAAAGCCCCATAATTATGTTCATTTTTCTCAATTTATTTTCCTTGATTCTCTAATGAGTCTAGCATCCGAAGATAGGACTCATAGGCTCGAGTAGAAAGTTCACCAGAATCCAAGGCGTCAATGACTCGACACTCAGGCTCCTTGTGGTGCAAGCAATCTTGAAAACGACATTCGTCATCCCATTGTGAAAACAGCGGATACATTGAAGCAAGATCAGCTTGAGACATTTTCCAAAATCCCAATCCACGAATCCCAGGACTATCAATCACTTGGCCCCCAAGAGGGAGTGGAAAAACAGTACTTGTAGTCGTGGTGTGACGACCTTTGCCATCTTTTTCACGAACTTCTGTGACATCGAGTTCGATATTGGGGATAATTTTTTGAATGATAGATGACTTGCCGACGCCCGACTGACCCGTGAAGATACTTTTACTGTCTTTGAGATATTCAGAAAGTTCATCAAGCCCCACCCCCGATTTAGCCGAGGTGAAAATAATTTTTTCAATATGAGGCACCAGCTCCATCAAACTCTCAGGAATCTCAGGTGTCAGGTCAACTTTGTTGAGTACCAAAGATAATGGAATCTCAGAATGCTGAGCGACCATCAAATAACGCTCCACGAACCCCGGATTAAAGGCGGGCTCTGCACTTGAACCGACGACGATAATTTGATCCACATTGGCTGCAAGTAGTTGCTCACGGTGTTCACGATCGGGTGGACCCGGTCTTGAGAGCTTAGACACGCGAGTCTTTAATTTTGTAACATAAAAATCAGTTGAAATCTCTTCTATCCCGATTTCGACCCTATCACCTACAGTGAGGTGACTTTGATCGTTGAGATCTAGATTGGCGCTAAATCGGGCAATTTCAGGCTCTGAATTAGGCAGCCAAATGGACTCGCGGCGAAATTCACAAGTCCGGCGGTGCATTCCCACAATTTGGGCATCAAAAACATCAATATAGGCGTGTTCTGCACCTTTTTTAGTCACTTTAGGACGAGCTTTACGTGCTTCTCGAGACCATCGTTCCTTTTCGGGACCTTGATGATCGAGGCCTTCTTGCCAGTCTTTAAGTGCGTCAACTCGCTTGGCGCGGTTCCTACGACGACTCTCACCTGTGAATGCTTTGACCTGTTTCTTCAGAAATAACCTCAATGTAATTTTGTAGCTTTGTAAAGAATTTAACAAATGGAAGTGCTTCTTGAGAGCTTGGATTACAATCACACGTCCGATTAATGGAATAATTGCTGGCCTTGGTGTTTTTTTAGGTGCTTTGTGCCTGGATATCCCCATTTTTGAGTCTCAAATTATTTTTGCCTTCTTTTCGATGAGCTTTTTGGCCATGGCTGGCAATGTTCATAATGACATCTGCGACTTTGAAATCGACCTTGTTAATCAACCTAACAGACCTCTACCGAGTCGTCAGATGGGCTTTATAGCAGCCTGGTTCTTGACCTTAAACCTCACTGGCATGGCTTTGGTGGGTGCACTTTTTAGTGGTGAGTTGCAATTTTGGCTCGCATTCTTGATGGCGTTTTTGTTGTATTTCTACAATAGATTCTTTAAAAGATGGCCTTTTATCGGGAATTTGAGTGTAGCATTATTGTGCGGGCTTGCCGTTGTCTTCCCTACTCTTCCCTTTCTAAATGCCCCTCTTGCAGCTGCCTTTGTCTTTGCCTTTGGCTTTACTTTGACGCGTGAGATGTTTAAAGATCTTGAGGATATTAAAGGTGACACCCAGCACGGCGCCAAAACCTTGGCCATTCTCATTCCAAGTCCTTGGAATTACCGAATCCCAGCGGCTATTTGGGTTGTTTTAACCCTATTGACTGCCTTATTTGGGATTTTTAATATTTACTCTAAAACCTTTTTGCTAATGAGTTCTATATTTGTCGTAATTCCGAGTGTGGTTGGTATTTGGAAATTTCAAAATCCAAACCATGACAACTGGAAAAAACAGCAAAAGTTATTGAAATGGATTATTCTCGGCGGTATGCTGAGTATTGTCTTGGATCAAATTTGGCCCCTATAATTACATAAAATGACCAAAGGTATTGTGCTATGAGTGACCCGATTAAACACGAATGTGGAATTGCTTTTATCCGCTTACTAAAGCCTCTCGACTATTATCTTGAGAAGTATGGTACAGCTCTTTACGGCATTAACAAGCTTTATCTTATGATGGAGAAACAACACAATAGAGGTCAAGACGGCGCTGGTGTTGCCACGATTAAGCTCAATGCCGCTCCTGGACAGAAGTATATCTCTCGATATCGCTCCAAGGAAACTACCGCCATCCAAGATATCTTCAAAAAAATTAACGGCAAGTTCAATGAGATCGGTGAAAAAAATCCGGCTCTTTTAAAGAACACCGATTGGCTAACTCAAAACGCATCTTTCACCGGTGAAATTTTACTCGGGCATTTGCGTTATGGCACATTTGGTCGCAACAACATCTCTAGTTGCCACCCCTTTTTAAGACAGTCCAATTGGATGTCAAGAAACTTAGTTCTCGCTGGTAACTTCAACCTCACCAACGTCAAAGATCTCTTTGGTAAATTAGTTGAGTTAGGTCAGCACCCCAAAGAACTTTCTGATAGCGTTACTATACTTGAAAAAATCGGTCACTTTATTGATGTTGAAAACCGTCGTATTGTAGACGGGCATACGGCTAATGGACTTTCAACTCGTGAAGCATATACTCGTGTACATGACGAGCTTAATATTGAATGGGTCCTCAAAGAGGCTTCTAAGCAGTGGGATGGTGGATACGCGATGTGTGGACTTCTCGGTCACGGAGACTCTTTCATCATGAGAGATCCAGCCGGCATTCGCCCTGCCTACTATTACCAAGATGACGAGTTTGTCATTGCCGCTTCTGAGCGTCCTGCAATCCAAACTGCATTTAATGTTCCTTTTGAAAGCATCCAAGAAATTCCTCCGGGAGCTGCACTGACTGTCAGTCGCAAAGGTAAAGTTGATTTATTACAAATCCGCGAAGCAGTTGAACGCAAATCTTGTTCATTCGAACGTATCTACTTTAGTCGTGGATCAGATCGCGAGATCTATCGCGAACGAAAACTATTGGGGAAACTTTTAGTTCCTCAAATCCTTGAAGCCGTTGAAAACGAACTTGATGATACTGTATTCTCGTACATCCCAAATACTGCCGAAAGCGCTTTCTTTGGATTGATTGAAGGTATCAACGAACAACTCAATCAAGAAAAAGCTCGTGATATTGCAGCGATCGATCGTCAGCTTTCGGCCGAAGAGATTGAGCGTATCATTAGCCGCAAACCACGTATTGATAAAGTGGCGATTAAGGATGCGAAGCTTCGTACTTTTATCACTGAAGATTCTTCTCGCGATGATCTTGTAGCGCATATTTATGACATCACCTATGGTACAATTCGCGCTGGCAAAGACAACCTTGTTATTATCGATGACTCAATCGTCCGCGGTACGACTCTTAAGAACTCTATCCTAAGAATCTTAGATCGCCTTGGGCCCAAACGTATCGTTGTTGTGAGCTCGGCTCCGCAGATCCGTTACCCTGACTGTTACGGGATTGATATGGCTAAGATGGGTGACTTCATTGCCTTTAAAGCCTGTATCGCACTTCTAAAAGATCGTGGCTTAGAGTCTCTGATTAGTCAAGTCTATGAAGAAGCCAAAGAGCAGCTTCATCTGCCTGATGAAGAAAAAATCAATGTGGTCAAAAAACTCTATGATCCGTTTACTGACAAAGACATCTCTGACAAAATTGCTGAACTTCTACGCCCAAATGAGATCAGCGCTGAAATCAAAATTTGTTACCAAACTTTAGATAGTTTGCATAGCGCATGTCCTGGTGACTTAGGTGATTGGTATTTCTCTGGAGACTACCCAACACCTGGTGGTAACAGAGTTGTTTGTCAGTCTTATGTCAACTACATTGAAGGTTCTAACATCAGAGCTTATTAGGTTTTTTTGGTTTGGGATTTGATTTGGATTTCCGATAAATTTCAACTTTGAATAGTAATGTCAGCTTCGATTAAAAATTTTAAGGACAGCATTTTGGTGCTGTCCTTTTTTTAATTAAGAAACCTCAAAAACGATTTAGAAGTATAAAACTAGAAATAGAGAAACAGCTACCTAACAACTCGTTTCATAATCTTCTCAGGGGCTTGAAAAGGTTCAGCTGCTTGACCATTTGTATATTATGGTTTGATTATAAAGCCAAAGATAAAAATAACTTTTGTATGTTCTCATTATTTTCAATAACCTTCGCCGCAAATTGAGTTTTTTGGGTTTGCGGAAGTTGTTTAGAGAGTCGATTTTGAATCTCAGAATCACTCCACCCTCTGTCCCTTAAACGCTCAAGCTGGATTTGTTCATCGACTGTAACCACCCAAATTTCATCATAGAATTCTGCCCGACCCGCCTCAATAATCAAAGTTGCTTCGATAATTATCTGATCTGGCTGCGGGTTTAATTGCCTCTGTGAATCAATCCATGCTTGAATTTGCTCGAAAATTGCGGGGTGAACGATATTATTAAGAAGCTCGGTAGAAGACTGATTAGCAAAGGCGATTGTGGCCAATTGAGGACGACTTATTTGCTCGTCCTGATCTAAAATCTCTACCCCAAATACATCTACTAGACGAGCGACAAGTGCAGAGTCTCGTTGGTAAATTTCATGAGCAATCAAATCTGCATCTAGACAAGGAACACCCTTATCCTCATAGAATTTTCTCACAGTTGATTTACCTGAGCCGGCATTGCCTGTAAGGCCGATGAGCTTCATGACTAGTGTGCCTCTAACCAGTTTTGCCCAAAGCCTGCTTCAACAGTCAATGGAACAATCAGTTGTGCGGCGTTTTCCATTTCTTCTTTGACGAGCTTGGTTGTTGCCTCTATATCATCTTGATGAACTTCGAATATGAGTTCATCATGTACTTGTAAAAGCATCCTCGCCCGAAGGTCAGTTAATTTTAATTTAGCATGAATAGTAATCATCGCTTTTTTGATGAGCTCGGCCGCTGTGCCTTGGATAGGAGTATTCACAGCCATTCGCTCTGCCCCACCTTGAACATTGCGGTTGTCATCATCAAGACCTGGTAAATACCTGCGATGACCAAACATCGTTTCGACATAACCATCTTTGCGAGCTTGATTGACTGTAGATTCAATAAATGTTGTGATGCTTGGATAATGTGCAAAATATCCATCGATGAAATCTTTGGCTTGCCCCATAGGGATGCCCAGATCACGTGAGAGTCTAAAAGCACTCATACCATAAAGTATGCCGAAGTTAATGGCTTTAGCGTTGCGACGCATAGCACTATCCACAAAGAGCGGATCCACATCGTAAATCGCCGCGGCAGTTTGAGTATGAATGTCTTCATTATTGACATAGGCACTCACCAGGTTAGAGTCTTCTGAGAGATGCGCAAGCACCCTCAGCTCAATTTGAGAATAATCCGCCGCGAGTAAGACATGTTGATCATCTTGAGGGACAAAAGCCGAACGTATTCTTTTACCTAAGTCAGTGCGAACCGGGATATTTTGTAGATTCGGATTAGTCGAAGACAAGCGGCCAGTAGCCGCAATCACTTGATTGAAATGTGTATGAACTCTGCCACTCCAGCCTTGGACTAGGGTGGGTAATACATCTACATAGGTGTTTTTCAATTTCTCTAGTTCGCGTATCTCCATGATGTATTCGATGATGACATGATCACCTAGAAGGTTTTCAAGCACAGAGGAGTCTGTAGAAAATCCCGACTTGGTTTTCTTGGTTGGCTTGAGACCCAATACATCAAATAAGATTTCTGAGAGTTGTTTAGGTGATCCAATATTAAATATTTGACCTGCCGCAGCATAGATCAAATCGTTTAGCTCTGCAATTCGGATTTTTAATTCACCAGAAAAATCTGTCATGGCTTGAGAGTCAAGTGCGATACCATTTCGTTCAATATCTGTCAGTACTAATGCCAGTGGCATTTCGACTTCATAGAAAGGTTTCTCGAGTCCTTTTTCTTTTAAAAGAGATTCTAGTATTTTCCATAGACGCCAAGTATAGACTGCATCTTCAGCTGCATAAGTATAAGCTTCACTAGCTTTAATTTCACCGAAAGTAATTTGGTCTTTACCTTTACCTATGAGTGATGTAATCGGAATCATCTCATGACTCAAGCGTTTGCGAACTTGAGCATCAAGACTGTTTTCACGAGCACCTGGTTCAAGCACATAACTCGCTAACATAGAGTCAACAATATTTGCGGTAATCTCAATACCTGCTTCACGAAGAAATTGTAAATCAAACTTGGCATTGTGCATGACGATGGTGCGGTTCGTTGATTTCAATAAAGGCTCTAGCGCGGCTTTGACTTCAACAATAGACAGGTTGTCAGAGTCTTCATGTAAGAGAGGGATATAGTACCCAACATCTTCTTCACCAGCTAGACAGATACCTACGAGGTCATTTTCAAAAGGGTTGAGTCCTGATGTTTCAGTATCAAGACAAATCAACGATGATGATTCGAGATCTTCTATACAATTTTTGAGACTAGCACTGTCCGAGATCAAGTGGTATTCAGCTGGCTTGTCTTCTGGTTCGACATCAACGACTTGAGCTGCAATTTCACCAAAGCCGGGGAGTTTATTTAAATGCCGTTTGAGAGAGTTCAACTCATAGCGTTCTAGAAAGGCCGACAGCTTGGTCTTATCAAATCCATTAAATTTAAAGTCTTCAAACTCTACACCTAAATCATAATCTGTTCTCAGACTCACAAGCTCTTGAGATAAGAAGGCCAGCTCTTTGTTCTCCGTCAAATTTTTGTTCAGTGCTTTGGCTGTGATTTTATCCAAATTATCATAAATGCCCTCTACTGTGCCAAATTCATTCAGAAGCTTGGCGGCAGACTTGGGTCCAACCTTTGGCACCCCAGGGACATTATCCGCGGAGTCACCCATCAGCGCCAATAGATCACGAATTTGCTCAGGTGGAACATCAAATTTCTTGATGACAGCGGCTCTATCTGTAATAGTCGGCTGTTCGCCCATGCGCTCTAAGTGTATTAGCTTGACTGTGTCACCGACGAGTTGCATCATGTCTTTGTCTTTGGTGACGAGATAACACTCAGCACCTTCTTTTTCACACATTTGACCAACCCTCGCCATGACATCATCGGCTTCATAACCTTCCATACCTATTGCGGGGATGCCACTTATTTCCATAAATTCTTGAAGCATCGATAATTGAGCTTGCATTTCTTCAGGCATCGGCTTACGGTTGGCTTTGTATTCAGGATAAAGATCATGACGAAAGTTTTTACCCGGTAGGTCTTTGGCGATGACAATGTAGTCTGCACCTTGCTCGAGAATCAAACGAAATATCGCATTGGCATAACCAAAAACCACGGAGGTTTCTTCACCGAGTGAGTTTTTGAGGGGGTTTTTGATAAAGGCATAAAATGAGCGAAAAGCGACTGCGTAGGAGTCAATGACAAAGACTTTTTTCATAGAAATATCCAAAGGGGTAAAATGGAGTACAAATTGGCCGACAAATGGGTTTTGTCTAGAGCTTTAATATAGAAATTACAAGCTGACTAAGCCTTTTTTACGAAGAGGATGAAACTCCTCAAACAAAACATCAGGGACTTCACCTAAAAGTGTTTGAATCATCACTCGAGCCGCTAATGGAGCCATAGAAAGCCCGTTTTTATAATGTCCGGCGTTGACCCAAAGATGGATAGATGGATCTATACACCCCATAAGAGGTTGACGGTCTCTCGTCCTCGGGCGAAGCCCCGCCCAGGATCGTTTGTGTTTAATCGTGTGTCGAGCCTTGGGGAAATATCGTTGAATATTTTCATTAAGAAACTCATCACCACTCTGGACGAATCTTTGATCCCACTCTCTGGCCTCAGTCGTGGCGCCGAGTATAAATCCATCCTCACGTGGTATAGCATAGAAATGACCGTCAATGTGAAGCGAAGTATTGAGGGGTGGATGTAAAAGATCTTGATCTTCATACCAAGCGAGTTGTCCTCGAACGGGAGTCATTCGAGATTCGTAACCGAAGGGTTTTAAAATTTCATCAAGCCAAGCTCCGGAGGAGCAAATCAAATGTGTCGATTGAATTGAAGAGGATTTGACTGAGGAGGACACAACTGACTGTGCTTTTATTTGAATATCCACAGACCAAAATTCACTTTCATATACTGCCTGCTTAACCGTG
>CAWVXU010000075.1:0-12769 GCA_963934255.1 uncultured Fibrobacterales bacterium | reverse complement strand
GAAATGAATGTGGACAAAGTGTGATGCTGGTCTCAAAAGAGGACATTCTCTTGATATTTGACTGTGAAAGTGAGTCAATATTCTCAGGTCTAGGCTATATTAGAGGTGCCGGAGGAAATTATGAAGTCACTATTTACCCTACTTTTATTCATTCAGATAAGCTTTTCAGCTGAAGTGATTGGTTTTTTGACCAAATACAATAATAATTCAGTTTACTTCCCCAGTGCATCTGATCAAGCCATATTGACCCAAGTGAATTTATTTCCTTTTATTCCTAAATCATGGGGTGGTATCGAAAGCTCTTGGACGTGTAAGGATGTTTCCAACCTAAACGCAGTGGGCTTAAAAGTTTATATGACTATTGGTGGTGCTGATTATTCTGACGCTTTTGATGATGCAGCAGGGTCGAATCTGACCACTTTTGTGGCTAGTATAATAACTCAGGTAAATGCGTGTGAATATGATGGAGTTGATATTGATTGGGAGTTTCCAGACAACCCCACGCGAGCAACCAAGTTCAAAAATTTAATAGCAAAACTTCGTACCGAGCTTCCAGCTAATGTAAAAATCTCCATTGACGTGCCTACCCAATGGCTCGAAGCCCAAATTGGTGCAGCTCCTTTTGAAGATAATTCCACTGTTTTTAGTGATGCCGACTATATCAATGTGATGAATTATGATGATTTTAGAACTCCGACCAAACCGAATCATTCGGGATTTATTAAATCGTTAAATAATATGAATTATTGGTTAACTAAAGTAGGACCTGAAAAATTAGTACTTGGAGTTCCTTTTTACGGCAGACCAGCCGAATCAAGTAATGCGTCTGCGATTAATTATTCCAATACAGGGGCCTCAAATGATACTATCGATAGTTACTCTTGGGGGGGAACAATCTATTATTATAATGGGCCTGAGATGATTTACGACAAAGCACTTTATGCTAAGCACTCTAAATTTCATGGAGTGATGTTCTGGGCTATGAATACTGGGTCAAACTCTGCAGACAAAAATTCAACGAATTCAAACTCACTGCTTTACCAAATTAATCGCGGCCTCAATCAGCCATCTCGACCAGGTGGAACTACGGGTTACAATCCCTTCATCGAAGATGAAACTCAATCCAATGAGATTATTTATCAAGATGGATACTACTGGAAAAAGAATAACAATAACTACTTAAATATAGAGCCTTATGGGGTAGGTAATGAACAGATACTCTCCGTATGGAGTATGAAGTCTGAACCCTGGTGCGACACTTATTATCGTTGGCAGTTTGGTTGTACTTATACAGATGATAGGTTACTTGAAGTGAGTGGAACCTGCTATGAGTTATTGCCTGGATTGACTTCAACTATGGGTGTCTCTCCTGTGACTACTGAGGGTCAGCTTGAGTGGGAAGAGAAAAGTTGTAATGGTTGTGAACTAATCAATTATGGTGATGAATGGAATGAGTATTGTGTTTATCGAGCGGGTGATGTTCTTAGTTATAATGGTTTTTTATGGGAAACTAAGGACTTGAGCTCTTTTGGAATTGATTCTATCCCAATGGGGACGACCCCTTCGGTAAATAATGATGTTTATTGGGAGAATGTCACTGCGTTTAATTCTTCTGCCGAAAACTCCTCTTCATCTACTACCGATTTAAGCTCTTCAAGTCAGTCATCAATTGATCTTATTTATCTTCAAAATGCTTTATCTATTGACATCAAAGCTAACTCTCAAGGGGTCCAGTGGAATGCAACCGGAGATGTACTTGGGACGATTAGCTTGTTGTCACCCCTTGGTCGACAAATTGAAAAAGCTCATGTCAGTCAGAGCTCGGGTGATTACCAATGGAGTAATACCTTGGTCTCAGGGAGATATTTTGTGATATACCATATGAACGAATCTGCCCAAGTGATTCAACTGATAGTTGAGTAGTCTAGTGATATAATAGTCAAGTAGTTTGATCAAAGAAAATAAGTGTCGGACACCAAGCCTTTAAATTGGCCTTGCTTTTGTGAGATAAAGTCTTCATTTTCGATACCCCAGATGAATATCAATGATTGATCTAGTATGTTAGGGTCTTCAAGCTGACGCCAAACACTTTTCCATGAGATAGATATGAAGTCCCAACTCTGGTCTTTGAGTTGCTCAGAGAACCCTAGAGCTTGAGGAGTCCAATCAAAAGAATCTTCAAATAATTTTTTATCCTCAAAAATTTGAGTGTATTTGAATGAGGAGTTTAATGATTGTAATATGTGTCCCATCCTAGGATGAAAGCTTGCCAGAAAACTATCCTGGTGGACGTGGTGTTGTGCTAAAACTTCAAGTGTTTTTGCTGCAAGGTCATTCAAGTAGGGGAGGCAGTTCTGTTTAGATTGAGGTACTTTTAGCTCAAAATAGACAGGTAAGTTGGGAAACTTATTTAAAAATTTATCAAGAGTGGGAATCTTGGCAGAATCCTTAGTGCCTTCTTGAAGTTCCAATGTCTTAATCTGAGCGTGATTAAATTCTCTGACCTCATTCACCAGATGAGTAAAGCGCTCAAGTTTGTCATCATGAAATATCACCGGAACTAAATCACAAGTAAGTTGTACGTCCAGCTCCACAAAAGTATTCTCTCGTGTGTAGGCTCGCTCAAATGCTCCTAAAGTGTTTTCGATATGGTCGCGATGGTCTCCGCGATGCGCTATTATCCAACTCATAAAATCTCTTTGGCTTTGGGGTATATTCGGTGATTGTTGCGCTTCAAATAAGTCAGGTATTCTGTTTTCCATTGCTCTTCGTCTGACTTAGGAAAATGACTTTTAAATACTTCACTGATTGTTTGATAAAATTTAAGACCACCATGAGAGGTGAAAAACAAACCAGTCCGTTGTCTAATAAAGCTTAGAGGGGTGAGGCAATATTCTTTTTCAATAGATAGTTGAACCTGGTCTTCTATGCTAAACTCATCTGAGGATTGACTGTAGGGGATTGGGTAGTGACGGCCTGATAAATTGTTTTGTATTTGGTAGCCCATTTTTTCAAGAAATTCAATTGCGTATATACGGTGTGTGGTCCATTTGCCACCAACTCCCGCATGTAGACCGGGTTTGATTGTATGAAACAAATGTTGTCGACTAGTTTTAATGCTGAGATGGGGGTTAACTTTTTGTTTCAAGGGGCTTTCTATAGCTAGTGGGCGCACCCCTGTGATGGTATTGATGGTTTTGATACAAAGATTGGGAAAGTAAAGACTCATCAAAGAGGTGAGTTCTTCATTCTCTTGTGGTTGACAGACTGGAGGGTGTAATTGATTTAATGTCACCGGAGTTTCAGTCGTGCCGATGAGGTGCCCTTCTTTAAAGGGAAGTACAAAAAAGTATCGTTCAGAGTGAGGTACGGGAAGGATGAAGCTTGTCTCTATAGGAAGCTTTTCTACAAATAAATGAGTGCCTTGTGATAGCAATACCAGTTGGGGATAACTGAATCCCCACTCTTTGAGGCAGTAATCAGTCCAAGGGCCGAGATTGAGAGATATTTCTTTGGCTTCAATGGTGAGATCTTCGAGATCAGGATGTTTGGCTCTAGTTTTAACCTGCCATATATTATCGACTTTTTTAATTGAGATTACTTTTTGAAAATTATGAAATTGAGCGCCTAAGTCACTTGCGTCTACCATCGTGGAAAGTGCTAAAGCTGCGTCATCCATTGAGCAATCAGAATACTCATATGTCCCTAATTGATCATCAGGTAAAAACTCAGGCTCTTGACGTCTAAGCTTTTTGCTTTCTACCCATTGATGGGGTTTGAGACTAGAGGCACCAGCTAAAATCTCATAAAGACTAATTCCTATTTTTGTGGCAAATCTACCGTGCTGTGCTTGTTCACAATTTGGATAGAAAAATCGTTGTTCTTTGACATGGTTTGGCGCGTTTTCAAGCAGGAGCTTACGCTCTAAAACAGCTTCTTGGACAAGTTTAAAATCATAGTGTTCCAAATACCGCAGCCCGCCATGGACGAGTTTGGATGAAGCGTTTGAGGTACCTGAACAAAAATCACCTTTGTCCAATAAAATACAGTCAATATCATTGGCAGCTGCAGTTCTAGCAAGTGATAATCCGTTGATTCCACCACCTACGATGAGCAAATTTGTTGTTAAGCTTGGCATGGTTTTATTATAGAGTTATGGAATGTCAATTTACAACAAGAGTTACTTGAGTTTTGAGGCTTTTAAAACATTTAAACTCAAAAAACTAAAATCAAGATGAAATCTAAAACTGATGTTGTCTACCGTACTCATAGAGTAAAATGCCGGCTGCAACCCCCAAATTAAAAGAATAGGACGAACCTGGACTAGGAATAGTGATTCGATTGGTGCAAAAGTCTTGAATTTCTTGTGGAAGTCCATAGGCTTCGGCGCCGAGTAAAAGGACATCATTCTTTTCAAATTGAAATTGATTGAGAGGCGTCGCTTCTATTGCTGGAACGGTAGCTAATATACGGTGGCCGAGTTTAATTTCGTTTCTGACAAACTCCACAGGATCTTCTACTCGGTGAACCTTCATTTGAAAATACGCCCCCACCGACATTTTATTGGCTCGGCGCACTTGAGTAGGAGTCATTGCCTCTTTGTCTAGAGGGACGTTGGCGTCGTCAAATACGTAGAGTTCATCGTGTCCAAAGAGCTTCAGTGTCCTAGTAATGAGAGCGATGTTCCAAAGTTTTGAAGGCGAGTGTAGATAGATTTTCATGAGGAATAATTTATGAGTTTTTCTTATAAAAAAGATGAAGGGTCATTGAATAAATGAGTGTTGATATAAATGCAATCAGTGGAAACCAAGGCCAGGAAAAGGACTGAAAGGGCGTCCAAATTCCTTGTAAAAATTTTGGAGGCGTAAAGTAAGCCAGTGTCAGCATACCGAGTATAGCCGAAATCAAGACGGCTTTGGGATGGTGATGAGGGAAGTAAAATGCCAATATAAAAAGAGCGAGAAGCGGGCCGGTAAAAAGTCCAGTAACTGATAATGCCATCGTGAGAAGTGATGTGTCAAATGTAGAAGCTACAATGGCTGCACCTGTGCCAACAAGGCCAATAATAACTACCCATTTTTTAGCGGATTTTAAAATGAGTTTGTCATTATGTGTCTTATTAGAATGCAATATGTCAATAACAATGGTATTGGAAAGTGCAGTCATTGCAGAGTCAAGTGAACTCATGGCTGCAGCTAAAATAGCAGCCATTAATAACCCTGTTAGGCCAATAGGGAGCTCGTTTAGAATGTAATGTGGAAATATTTCATTGACGCTTAATTTACTTGGTAGACCTGCTATTTCTGAGACTTGATAGAATGAGAAAAGCCCTGCTCCAATAAAGTAAAAGAGGAGCGCGACCATAGCGCCAAGGACAACTGAAAGGATAGATGAATAGATGGCTGATTTGGTGTCTTTGGTACTTAAATATCTTTGAACAAATTGCTGATCACAACCGCGAATGGCAACTTCAAAAAAGGTGTAAACTAACCCGGCAGAAAGAAAAGTTCTCGCGTTAGATGGATCCATTGTGAAATCTAACCACTGAGTTTTGCCAGCTTCTTGTGCTGATTTAAAGAGTTCCGAAAAGCCACCCAATGAGTCACTTATGAGATAAAGTACAATCATACCACCACCAAATAGCACGATAAATTGCATCACATCAGTCCAAATAACAGCGCGAATCCCACCAAACCAAGTATAGAGGATCGCTAAAAGTGACAGTAGGCATATTGCAAAGACAATGTTGACGTTTAGCATTTTGGATAAAACTAATGAAGGTCCAAAAAGTAAAATCCCAGTTCTCATGAGTAGGTGAAAGCAATAAAGAATTGAAGCGAGAAGTCTAACCGGGCGAGAAAATTTATCTTCGAGAAGTTGATAGGCTGAGCTTATATTTGCCTGACGAAATTTAGGGATAAAGATGAAGCTAATCACTAAAAGAGAGAGTAAACCACCGATATTGCACATCATATAGGTCATGTTGTTTTTGTAGGCGTCAGCGGGGTTTCCGAGGAATGTTGTGGCTGAGACGGAGGTGGCAATTAAAGAAATACCCACTGCAACCCAAGGAACTGAATTATTGCCGAACATATAAGCTTTAAAATTGGTATTTGACCTTGAAAAGTAGACTCCTAGAGCTGTAACTAGGAAAAGATAAACTGCAGTAGTGAGCCAATCAACGATATGCATAGAATTTCAAGACTTTCAGGATGAGATGAATCAAAATGTTTTGTTTAAACTGAAGCTAATAATCTGAAACTTGACTGTGGGAATTTATCTTTAATGCATGAGATATATTATTGGTGATATTCACGGTTGTTCAAGCGAACTCCAGGCTTTGATCGATTTGATTTTAAAATCAGATCTTGAGGCTGATTTCTACTCGGTGGGTGATGTGGTCAATAAGGGGCCTGATAGTTTGAGTTGCTTGGAAATCCTAGAAAAACATCAAGTGACTGTAATTCGTGGCAATCATGAAGATTGGTTAGTTAGGATTTGGGAAACATTCTTAGCAGAACTAGAAGAGTTTGATATATCTAGGCAAAGTTGCATGAGTAGTCAATGTGGCGGACTCATTGCCATGTTCAAGATAGAATCACTTTTATTTGAGTCTTCGGTGATGAACGATTTTAATGCGCAGACCTCACTTTATTCAAAAGATTTGGATTATTTAAGGTCATTTAGGGGTCAACTCCATTATTGGATACCTAAGATTAAAAATTGGCCATATTGGGTTGATTTGGACGAGGCACTGATTGTACATGCGGGATTGATTCCGGGGGTTGACTCTCTAGAGCAAATGCCAACTCGTGCATTAACGACGATTAGAACTTGGGATGGTGATGGTCAGTTTGTCAATCGACCAGATACTGACCCTGCTTGGTTTGAGCTGGTGAAATGGCCGAAAATCGTCGTTTTTGGTCATTGGGCCATGAATGGTTTGGTGGATTTACCGAAGTTTAAGGGAATTGATACCGGGTGTGTTTATGGAAAACACTTAACTGCTTGGTGTGTAGAGTCTGGTGCCTTTTTGCAAGTCCCAGCTCAAAAAGTCTATTATTCGGTGGGTTAAGGCTCAAATTAACCTAGAATTAGGCCTTATTTCACTGTCAGTTGAGGCCTAATTCCTTGGCGATTTTCTACCTTTAGTATAATCAAAATTTAAGTTTATAAAGGTTGAAACATGGAAATGACCGCCGAAGCTCTTCACAAGAAATTATCGCCAATTGGGGTGGGTGCATCTACCTGTAATTACGATATGGCGACTTGTGAAAAAATGGTGCCTCTCATCAACAAAATCAACAAGCTAAAAAAAGAACAAAATGCAATTATTCTCGCTCATACATATGTTCCAAGTGAAATAGTTTATGGTGTTGCTGACCACGTGGGGGATTCATATGGTCTTTCCAAAAAGGCAATCGAAGAGGATGCCGATACAATTATTTTTGCTGCAGTCCGTTTTATGGGTGAGACAGCCAAAATTTTGAGTCCTGAAAAAGAAGTTCTCATTCCAGGGCTTGATTCGGGCTGTACTTTAGCTGATGCAATTACAGGCGATCAAGTCATAGAGCTTCGCAAGCAATACCCTGATCATGCTTTCATCTGTTACATCAACACAAC
This sequence comes from uncultured Fibrobacterales bacterium, assembly GCA_963934255.1. Taxonomy (GTDB): domain Bacteria; phylum Fibrobacterota; class Fibrobacteria; order Fibrobacterales; family CAWVXU01; genus CAWVXU01. The sequence goes on along the minus strand of CAWVXU010000075.1, from coordinate 5,146 downwards.
CGCTGCTGTTAAGGCTCAGTGTGATGTGTGTGTTACTTCATCTAATGTGTATGATATTGTTCAAAATTACCCTAATGACAAAATTGTATTTGTTCCTGATGAGTTGATGGGACTTAATTTACAAGATGAAATGGCTCGTCGTGGTGTTGAGAAAGAAATCGTACTTTTTAAAGGTGTCTGTTATGTCCATGAAAAATATGATCCAGAAATGGTGGAATTTTTACGTGGTGAAAACAATGGCCTAGAAGTTGTAGCTCATCCAGAATGTTCACCAGGTGTGGCAGCTCAGGCGGACTATGTTGGTTCGACAGAGCAAATGCTTCATCATATCAAAGATTCTGATGCTCCGGCATTTTTGCTTTTGACCGAATGCGGTTTGAGTGCAAGACTTCAGATTGAATTCCCGGATAAGACTTTTATCGGCTCTTGTAACATGTGTAAATACATGAAATCCAATACTTTGGAAGACATCTTGCGTGTACTTGAAAACCCTCGAGAAGAAGATCGTGTCCTCCTCGGTGATCAAGAAATTAAAGATGCCAAAGGCTGTATTGATCGTATGTTTGAAATGGTTGAAGGCTAATCTTGATGGCTACAATCAGAGCGCTATTCTTTTTTGCGGCGATATGGATTTCATTCATTATTGTGGTTCCGCCATGGATGCTATTTGCTCTGATATTTCGAGTCAAAAAAAACTTCACATTACCGGGTAAAGTCCTTTTTAAAGTTCTATTTCCATTGTGTGGTGTCAAGATCAAAATTCAAAATCCTGAAAACATGAAAACCAATCAGACATTCTTGATTCTGAGTAATCATCAATCCTATCTTGATGTTCCTGTCATATTAACTTATATCCGTTTGACAGCCTATATGGCTAAAGACTCTTTATTCAAAATACCTGTATTTGGAGCTTCGCTTCGTCAAGCCGGTGTGCTTGTCGTTGATCAGACCAATCCTCGTAAAAACCGTGATCTTGGTGATCGCATGTTGGCCAATCTAGCCAAAGGATTGTATTATGGGGTTTTCCCTGAAGGCACTCGCAGTCGGGATTGTAAATTACTGCCTTTTAAAAAGGGTATTTTCCATTATTGTGTTCAAGCAGGCATCCCTATTTTACCTGTCACTTTCCCTAATACTGGTGTTATTATGCCCCGAAAGCAAATGAAAATGTACACCGGTGATTTGGATATTATTATACATCCGATTATCCAACCTGAGGACTATAAAGAACTTAGCTCCAATCAACTGAAAGATAAAGTTTATGGAATTATAGAGTCGGGTTTTCCTGGGTCTCCTCAAGCATAGGAGCATAGGAACATAGGAACTGATGGTTTTATTTCAATTATCCTAAATATTCTAATTGTTTGAAACTTTAAAAATTTATCAAATTCATCAACCCAATTAAGGTCTTGTTTGAATTCAAAAGTCTCCCAAAGGAGTACAATATCAAAACAGCAGAAGACCACTTAAGAGAATTTTTTCAAGTCTATTCAGATCAAGAATATAGCGTAGCAGAATTACGTAAAATATTTGGCGTAAGTCAAAAAGAAAAGTCTCACCTCAAACAAGCGCTTCAAGAACTAGTACGTACTGGTGATGTACAATGGCTGACGACAAATAAAAAATACACCTGGGCCAATGACGAAACTGGCCAAGCCGCTGGTCAATATGTTAAACCAGAAGCCGCCGAGTCAGATAAAGACTCAAATTTCTATGCTAAGTATCAAGCTGAGAAAATTCAAAAAGCTGAAGCTGAAGCCAAAGCCGAAGAAGAAGCTGAAAAATACCAAAAAGATGTTGATCAGGATACAGTTGCAAATGAATTATCCAAGCCGGCTAAAGCGCCTAAGCCGATCACTCAACTTCGTGGACGGATTATTCAACACGAAAAAATGTGGAAGATTCAACAAACGTCTGTGACAGACCAGTTATTTATGCTTCCACAAGATATCGCTCCTTTTAAAGAAAATGACCGAGTGATATTTAAAATGATTTCTGATGACCGTGCTGAAATAGTCGCCGGGATTGATACTGAAGTATCCTTTGATGACGTCAAAGCCCGGTTCTTAAACGACAACAAACTAAAGCCTTATTTCTCTAAGCACATTAAAGAGCAAGTCGCTGCTGTTTCTCCTGATATCGTAGTAACTGAAGGTCGTAAAGATTTCCGTGAATTACATACAGTTTGTATTGATCCATTTGGTGCGCGTGATCATGATGATGCTATCTCTCTTGAAAAAAAGGGTACAGGCTTTGAGCTAGGGATCCACATCGCTGATGTTTCTCATTATGTAAAAGAAGAGACCCCGATTGATGAAGAAGCAGCCTATCGTGCATTTACTCAATACCTGCCTTGGGCTGCAGTTCATATGTTACCTGAAGAGCTTTCTTCAGACATGTGTTCTCTAAAAGTAGGCCAAGAACGTTATGCGTTTAGTTGTATGGTTGAGCTCAGCTCAAGCGGTATCATTAAAGGCTATGAATTTATGAAGTCTGTGGTGAAAGTTGATGAATTCCATACTTATGAAGAAGCGATGGCAATTGCAGAAGCTCACCCAAGACACGCATTGTCAAAATTACGCAAAGTGACTCGACTATTAAATGAACGCCGTAAAAAACACGGAGTTTTACTTCTAGATATGCCTGAGACTAAAGTGAAATTTGATGAGCTCAACGAACCAATGGGGCTAGAGGTAAAGCATCATATTGAATCCATGAATTGGATTGAAGAATGTATGCTAACAGCTAATCAATGTTGTGCTCAATTTTTAAAAGCCAATGAAGTCCCTGGTGTGTTCCGTGAACACGGCTACCCAGAAGAAGATGATGTCTTAGAGTTAGCGACCGCAGAACCTGATTTATTTAAAGGTGCAGCGCCTGTTGCTTCTTATTTCGCCAAAAAATCTAATCCTGAATCAAATTTACACGAAGGTGTATTTGAACTTTTTCAAATATTAGTGAATAATGCTCGTGGTGATCTCAACAAAACACGCAGAGTATTAAGAACGATGCAAAAAGCAAATTATAGAACAGATGGTAAAGGTCACTTTGCACTTTGTTGGCAAGATTATGCTCACTTTACATCTCCTATTCGCCGTTATGCTGATCTACTAGTACATCGTCAGATGTCAGCTAGACTAGCTAAAGTGCAGTTACCACATTCTACAGAAGCTGCAGAATCAATTGCAGGTAAAATTTCTGATCGAGAAATTGTCGTAATGAAAATTGAACGTCGTGCGGTGAAATTTTGTGGTGCTTGGATGGCTCAAGACTATCTAGGTGAAGAGCTTGATGGTAAAGTTAGTGGGATGCAAGAGTTTGGTTTGTTTGTTGAAATCCCTGGAATGGGTTTTGAAGGACTCGTCAGGTACAATAGTATGCCTGGTGACTTCTATGTCTACAATGAAGAACAAGGTTTTGTCTACGGGCGCCGTTCTAATCGTCGTATTTATACCGGTAATGATATTCGTATCAAAGTTTCTAAAGTCAATGTCCTTAAGGGTGAAGTTGATTTTGATTGCGTGAGCCTGAGTGGTGAAGTACTTACTGACAACAAACCAAATCGTGCCAAACCACGTGAAGGGGATAGAGGTCGCAGCAGAGATGAAAGTCGCTCAAAGCCCCCTTATGGTCGGGGTAAAAGCACTGACGCTGATCGTAAACCTCGTGAATTCATCCGTGATAAATCACGTGATAATGGCCGTGACAAACCTCTTAGTGAAGGCCGTAGCGGAAGTGGACTTTATGGTTCCGGTGGTGGTCGTGATGCTAACCGTGAACGTAAAACGTTCAGTGGTGATAAGCCGCGTGAAAATGAACAGAGTCGCAAACGTAATGATGAATTCCGTGAACGCGATAATGCATTTGCTAAAGACCGCAGTGAAAGACGTGAAGATCGTGCTTATGGAAATAAGAACGATTATACTTCAAGAGATAAAAATCCTCGAAGACCTGGTTCAACAAGATCAGCTGACACTGCAATCAATATTGTTATGAATGAAGATTCACATGTCTCATCAAAGCCCCAAAAGAGCGCTCAAACTTTTGATGAAACAGGGGTGAAAGTTTCTGGCTGGGAAAAAATTAAACAGATGAAAGAATCTAAAACTTCAAAAAGTTTTGATAAAAAATCAAAGAATGATTCAGAAGATTAATGAAGATAAGTGACAAGAAAAAAAGAATATGGATTCGTAAATCATATTATTGGGCAGTAACGATTATTGCACTACCTTTTTTGATTGTCATTGTTTCAGGACTTCTACTTCAAGTCAAAGAACAAATTACGTTCATTGAGCCCGCTACTCAAAAAGCATCTCAAAAGGAGATGCTGATTGTGAGCTGGGGATCAAATCTTGGGGAGTATTCAATCTATTAATCAGCTTGATAGCATGAATCAAGTTGAAGATTTTGACGGCAGTTCCATTTTGTCCTGGAATGATATTGAGCTTATTGACATAGGATATTCTCAAGGCCTCATGAAGGTATTAACATATGATGATATCGAAATTAAAATTGATGTATCTAACACTGAAATTTTACAAGTCGCTCAACCTAGAAGTGATTTAATTGAATCTATACATGATGGTTCCTGGTTTGCAGAATTTGCAAAACTTTGGCTGTTTTTTCCATCAGGGCTTATTTTTCTGTTGCTTTGGGTAACCGGTAGGGTACTTTTCATCTTGCCATTTTATCTGAGGGCAAAGAACAAAATAAATCGAAAGTCTCAAAGGTAAAGTTGCTCACTCAGTATTAAAAAACAAAGGCATCAAATGATGATTAATGAATCATTTGAATGAGGTGGTTTGAATGATTTCCGTTGATTTGAATTCTTAAAATCAAAACTGACTGGTTTTTGGTGGAGTCATTTTAGCTTGATTGACATTCGTTAAGTTTTGTATGGTTTCACCTTGAAGGTTTAATAGGATAATAGATGCTTTTTCATTTGATTGAAATGGAGTGTCATGAGGATCATACTCTATTTGGTATCTATTGATATTTAATTTGGATTGAGAATGTAAATGATTTATTTCTGTTGAAGATTCTGATAAAAGAGTATTTTGAACAATACCGTTTGCAAGTGAAGTTGCACCCATATCATTGAGATGAATAACCAGCTTGAGTTTCTGTATGAGCGGTTGACCAATAC
>CAWVXU010000074.1:0-12957 GCA_963934255.1 uncultured Fibrobacterales bacterium | reverse complement strand
AATAAGATTTTGGTTCAAATATTTAAGCTCCACCTCTTTAGGTGGGGCTTTTTTTATGTGTGAGTTTTAACTTTTGAAGGATTATGAGAGTGGTTTTACTGATTTTAATGGTTCATAAATAGTATCCCCTGATACCCTAAATTATTGGAAAACAACAACTTCAAAATAATAACTTTAACTTTTACTCTACTTTTTTTGTTTTCACCTAAAACTTAAACGTATACTAAACAAGGACTTACGAACACCTCTGGATTTATCTTAAAAAAAAATTAAAGTATTTTCTACGAGACGACGATTCACAAAAATAAGAGAAGATATCTCTAAAATTTCCTAAACATGGCCCCACGGATGGGACCATTGGAAAACAAAGCATAAACGGAAACACGGAGGTTACCAAAATGCGTATCAATCACAATATCAATTCAATGATCACACAGAATGCACTGGGTTCTACAGGCAAATCACTAGGTAAATCACTAGAAAAACTTTCAACTGGTCTTCGCATCAATCGTTCATCAGATGACGCAGCTGGACTTTCGGTGTCAGAAGAATTACGTTCACAAGTTCGTGGCCTAGGTCGCGCTCGTTCAAATGCTCAAGATGGCATTGCACTTCTTCAAATCGCTGAAGGTGCTGCAAACGAAACTTCAGACATTTTACAACGTATGCGTGAGCTTGCGGTTCAATCTGCCAATGATACCTTGACTTCGACTGACCGTTCATATCTCGATCAAGAGTTTACTGCTCTCACTGATGAAATTGACCGTATTGCAGATTCTACTCAATATAATGGACAAGAGCTTGTGACTGGTGGATCTTCATCATTTGGTGGCACTGGTTCTGCCACATCTATTCTTCACATTGGTGCAAATGATGTTGCTGGTACTGATAGCTTGACCCTTCAAATTGATGGCATCACTGCAGGCGCTATTGGGATAACTGGTGGGGCAACTAATGTAGGTGTATCGACTCAAGCATCTTCACTTGCAGCCATCGGAACTATTGACACAGCAATTACCTCTGTGAACAATATGAGATCTGATGTAGGTGCTTATGTCAATCGTCTTGAACATGCGATTAACAACCTCTCTAATCAAGAGTTTAATACCCAAGATGCAGAATCGCGTATTCGGGATGTTGACTTTGCAACTGAGTCTACTCAGTTTACCAAAGCACAGATCTTATCACAATCTGCTACTTCTATGTTATCTCAAGCAAATGCCGTTCCTCAGGGAGCTCTTGGACTCATCTAATAAGATTTTGGTTCAAATATTTAAGCTCCACCTCTTTAGGTGGGGCTTTTTTTGATTACTTCGCTATATATAGGCTATTCTTTTTAAAATAAAATCTACCTATTAAATAAAAAGCTAAAGAATCTCTCGCTATGAGGCGATATAGAAAGTACGTGTATGGCGACACGTATTTTAAATTACAAGTCTTTAAAAGCTTCGATATTTAAACCTCCATGAAAAGCTCCGGTAACTCCGGAGCTTTTCTTTTTTTGAGGTCTTCAGAATAATTCCAGCAAAACAATCTTGAATCTCTCTACCAATCGGCAAATTTATCCGTTCGATATTCAAACACTCCCTTAGGCTAAGTTTTACTTTAACTTCTAGATTAACATTAACACACTCTAAAAAAAAGTGGCCAAAAAAAACACCGCCATAACTCCCTTTGAAATATAGAGTTAAAATATTAAAAGAAATTATTTCCCATAAAAGAGTAAAGATTTTTCCTTGAAAAGGCGATATGTTAAGTAGAGACACATTGCTCAACACCCCCAACGCAAGGATGCAATTGGGGGTTAATAAATAACGTAACACGGAGGTTACTAACATGCGTATTAATCATAATATTTCATCAATGATCACACAAAATTCTTTGGCTGCTTCAAACCATGCTCAAGGAAAGTCTTTAGAAAAACTATCAACAGGTCTTCGCATCAACCGTGCATCGGATGACGCTGCTGGACTATCAGTTTCTGAACAATTACGCACTCAGGTTCGTGGCTTGGGAAGAGCTCGCTCTAATGCTCAAGACGGAATTGCACTTTTGCAAATTGCTGAGGGTGCTGGTAACGAAATTTCTGATATCCTTCAACGTATGCGTGAACTTGCTATCCAATCAGCGAATGATACCTTGACTTCGACTGACCGCAGCTATCTAGATCAAGAGTTTACGGCTCTAACAGATGAGATTGACCGTATCGCAAATAGTGCGCAGTATAACGGACAAACACTAGTCGCAGGTGGATCTTCTTCCTTTGGTGGCGTAGGATCAGCTTCATCAGTTCTTCACATTGGCGCTAATAATGCTGCTGGAGTTGATAACTTGACCCTCCAGATTGACGGCATTACTGCTGGAGCTCTTGGACTTTCAGGTGCTGCTACCTCAGTTGGTGTATCTACTCAGGCAGCATCTCTAGCTTCAATTGGCTCAATTGATGATGCAATTACATCTGTGAACAACATGCGTTCTGATGTGGGTGCTTATGTGAATCGTCTTGAACATGCGATTAACAACATCTCCAATCAGGAGTTCAACACACAAGATGCTGAATCTCGTATCCGTGACGTTGACTTTGCAACTGAATCAACTCAATTCACTAAGAGCCAGATTTTGAGTCAATCAGCAACTTCAATGCTTGCACAAGCAAATGCTGTACCTCAAGGCGCACTAAGCTTAATAGGATAATCACAGTTTGGTTAAATCATTTAAAGGTCAGGGACTTATTCCCTGACTTTTTTTTTATTTTTACGCGCTTAAACAAGGGTGTAACTTTGCAATCATTAGAATATTATTTAAATCAAGCTCCTAAAACATTTTTAAACAAGGTTCACCAAAGTAATCTAGAACAATCTGGTGGTCTTATTCAAAATTCAAGGCTTATTCAGGATATTACTTCTTGGGCTATTGATGATGAAAGGATTAAGGCACAAATATCTGAACTTTCTGATCTACAGAAATCCATAGTCAGAGCAATATATTCTTCAGGTAAGCGCGGCATCACCAAAAGTCAAATTCTACTTTTTGTACCCGAATCTGAACGATTTCTCATTAAAGACACAATTCTTAATTTTTCGTGGCACTTGATTTGTTATACAGCCAAAGGCGAAAGCGAAAACGAAGAGCGTATATATGGATTTAAAGAGCTTCGCAGTTTTGTTTTTGAAACTCTTTCCTATACTGTGGTAACGGATACATCTCGCCCTGCGTGGCTTGATTATAGTATGATGATTAGTTATCACTATATCTCACTTGCAGCTCAAGTTCAATTGAGCCCCTGGAAACTTTCGCAAACAGGTGAACCCCATCGTCGCAACATCACCTCAATGGAATCAAGATTCGAATTTGCTCTAAATGTGGACAAATCGCTTGCCTCAAGTGAGCTTAACTTTCTTATTGAATTTGGAAAAGAGACCAAAGACTTACAATACACAGATGAAGGAATGGTTCTTAATCCTGATTTTAAAAAATCAATTGAAACACCCGGTGAGATTTACTTAAAATTAATTGACTTCTGGCTCCACAAAGTGAATTGGACACAGTCTCATTTAATTGAAGTTCTTATGCGTGCCGAAAACCCAGCCAATATCAATGATATTTTAGCTGATTGGTGGGTGCTTGCTCCAGATAATCTTATTCCAAAACTAACTCAGGAAACACATTCAATTCATTGGACTGACCTTCCTAATGCTTTGAAAGAAGCTTGGTGTTTAGGCTTAGTTCAGTTTAGCGCCAAAAACAATGAGATTACTTTAGGTCAAATGACTCCTCTTGCCCGACATGTATTGCAGGGCGGAGAGTTAGATAAAATGTTTGTGGATCAATCTGCGTTTAGTACTCCAGATTTTGAAGTCGTTGTTGGTGTTCAACAGCAAAGTCAGCATCTATTTATCTTAGAGTGCATAGCTAAAGCCACAACAGATGACCGAGTGATGAAATATCGCCTGGAGAAATCTCGATTTATTAAAGCTTTAAGCTCAAAAATCAACCTTCAAGATGTAGAAGACTGTCTTGACTGGGTAAAACTTCCTCCTACTCCGCGAGTCAGTGTCAATGATTGGATGAATTCATTCAAAGAAGCCAAATTTAGTCGTCCACTTCTATTAGAAGTGTCAACTAAAAGTACTCGTGAAACTCTCAAAGGAATTACAAGCTTCTCTCAGTATATTATTAAAGAACTTCCTGAATTTGGATTTATACTCCAAGAAGCGGGCGAAGAAAACGCAAAATATCTTTTAGAACAACTCGGGTATCATCCAAGTTATGATGATGAAATATTTGTCGGGCAAAATAATTTCTCTACATCAACATCTAGAGCCACTCAAGAAGAAGATACAATCCAATATCCTAGTAGAGAAATCAACTTAGATAACCAAATTCAAATGGGTGAACTTAGTCAATACGGTAGTAGCTTTAAAGATTTAAACCCTCCACAAATTCTAAGAATCCTAAGATATTGTATTATATGTGACTTTCAGTTAGAAATTTTTTGGAAAACAAAGACCACTCAAAAGGCTGTCATTCATCCCAAAGAGGTCGACCCTGAAACTCAAGAAATCCTTCGAGCTCAATTAGAAAAAACTAATGAAAAAATTGAAATTGAGATTGGGACAATTTCAAATCTAAAAATACTTGAGAATTTCTAAAACTTAAACTGACAAGTATTGTCACTGTTGTGATACTATATTCTAAGAATCAACTTTTTGATAGGGAGAAATTATGTCTTTTGTTCATTTATTGAATCACTCTGAATATTCAATGCTTCAAGCAACTTGCCGCACAAATGACATTCTCTCCAAGGCTATAGAAAATAATCAAGTAGCCGCTGCTCTCACTGACAACGGTAATATGTTTGGAGTTCTTGAGTTTTATTTTACAGCCATTAAAAAGCTCAAAGGAGCTATTAAGCCTCTTTTAGGTTGTCAAATTTATGTGGATGCACAATCTTCAGGTCAATCCGACCCCTATCATCATGATCGTTTAGTTCTAATTGCCTCCAATCAAGATGGCTATCAAAGTTTAACTAAGATTGTCACATATGGTCATTTAGAAGGCTTTGATCAAAAACCACTCGTTACTTTGGATGTACTTCGTGCCAACTCCAAGGGACTTATTGTACTCTATGGCGGGATAGACTCTCTTTACGCCAAGCACATTCTTCACGACAAAAAGCAAAATGCAGACCATTGGATTAAGTCTTATCAAGACATTTATTCCTATGATGATTTTTATCTCATGCTACAAGATCATGGTCTTCCTGAAGAAAAAACACTTCTAAAAGCTACTCGGATCAGTGCCGATGAAAGACAAGCCCAGCTTGTTGTCACCAATTCAAATCACTATGTTACTCCTGATGATCATGATTCACATAAAATTCTTAGGTGTATAGAAAAGAAAATAAAACTCAAAGATTTTGACCAGATGGTTGAAAATGGGTCAATGTCAAATGACTTCCCTACCAATCAATACTACCTTAAGAGCACTGAAGAAATGGAATCTCTTTTTCCGAATGACCAAGAGGCCTTGGCAAATACTGGAAAAATTGCTGAGCGTTGTCAGATTAACCTGAGAGAGCAGCCTGAGATTGGTGACACCTATTGGCCCAAATATGAATTCCCTGAAGGATTTAATAATTCAGATGATTATTTGGCTCACTTCACATGGTCCAAAGTTCATGAACGTTATGCTGAGGTAACAGAAGCAATTAAAGATCGAATCAACACAGAGCTTCGCATTATGAAAGAGATGAAGGTCTCTGGATATATGTTGATTGTACAGGATTTCATTAACTGGGCTCGAGATCAAGACATCCCTGTAGGTCCTGGACGTGGATCAGCTGTGGGATCCGTAGTCTGTTACATTGCTGGCATTGTAGATATTGATCCACTGAAATTTGACCTTCTTTTTGAGCGATTTCTCAACCCTGAACGTGTATCCATGCCGGATATTGACACTGATTTCTCAGATAAAGACCGTGAAAAAGTTATCAAATATGTGACCGATCACTATGGTGCAGATTGTGTGTCTCAAGTTGTCACATATGGCCGCCTCAAAGCCAAAGCAGTTCTTAAAGATGTAGGTCGTGTTCGGGACAAAGATCATAATGAAATAAATGCTCTGACTAAGTTTCTTCCGGCTCTACTTAAGGGTCTTAAGCGCCCAGCAAGTAAAGCTCTTCCACCTGGTACTAAGGGTGAGGAATATGCAGATGACTTTGATGAAATTCAAGATGCTTTTGTCAAATCGGGTGCACCTTTACGTGATGTATGGCTAGATTCACTAAAGTTAGAAGGCCTTGTTCGACAGCCAGGTATTCACGCCGCTGCCGTTATTATTGCCCCCAAACCTCTTGTTGAACTTGCACCACTTTATAAAGCTCCTGGTGATGATGCCGTAGTTATTCAATATGACAAAACTTATGCTGAAGATGTTGGCTTCCTTAAAATGGACTTTTTGGGACTCCGAAATCTCTCAGTAATTAAAGATACAGTCGCTCTAATCAAAGAACAGCGTGGCATAGAAGTTATCCCTAGTGAGATTGATGTCAATGATACAACCACATATGAACTATTGGGACGTGGTCTAACTGTAGGGGTTTTCCAGTTTGAATCTGGTGGAATGCAGAATTACCTCCGTCAGCTCAAGCCCACTAATTTAGAAGATATGATTGCAATGAATGCACTCTATCGTCCAGGCCCAATTGCACAGATTCCCAATTTTATTAAACGCAAAAAAGACCCGAGTGAGGTAGATTGTTATCATACACGCCTTGAGAATATTCTCGGTGATACCTATGGTATTATTGTTTATCAAGAACAAGTAATGCTGATTGCCCAGCAAATGTCTGGATTCTCACTAGGTGGAGCAGATATTCTGCGTCGTATCATGGCTAAGAAAAAACCTGAAGCGATGGCAATTGAAGAACCTAAATTTATTGGTGGCGCATTAGACAATGGATACCCTGAAGATGTTGCTCGCAAGATTTGGGAAGATTTGGGGCCATTTTGTGCTTATGCATTTAACAAATCTCACTCGGCCGCATACGCTTACATCGGATACCAAACTGCATTTTTAAAAGCTCATTATGGACCAGAATTTATGGCCGCCAATATGAGTTCGGAAATTGATTCAACTGAACGCCTGGTGATTCTTCTTGATGAATGTAAAAACATTGGAATTGAAATTTATCCACCGAGTATTAATCAATCTAAAACCTTATTCTCAGTTCTAGATGGCAAAATCAATTATGGGCTTGCTGGCATTAAAAATGTCGGTCAATCTTTTATTGATGCTCTGGTAAGTGAACGCAATAAAGACGGTGAGTATACATCTTTATTTAATCTAGTCAAACGTTTAGCAACATGTGGGCAGCTCAACCGCAAAGCTTTAGAAAGCCTTGTGATGGCCGGAGCTTTGGATTGTGTTGCTGGAAATCGTGCACAACAATATGCTTCAATTGACTTAGCACTTACTTATGCTGTTCAAGTCAAAAAAGACGTAGAATCAGGACAGTTTGGACTTTTTGATGAAGCATTTGGAGCAGATGAAAGTGGCGTTTCAGATGAACCAGAACTCAAGAGAGCTGTGCCTTGGACTGAAGTAGCTGTGCTTGATAAAGAGAAAGAAGTTATGGGCCTTTTTGTTACAGGGCATCCACTAGAAACAGTTCAAGTCGAACTCAAAGGCTTCACGACAGGCAATCTTTCCCCGGGTCAAATACTTGCCTACCCTATAAGTGAGAAGCCTAAATACGGGAAAATTCGAGACAATGGCGACGATACTGGTAAGGTTATTTTAGGTGGGTATTTATCTCGTATGAATTCTCGTATGAATAAAAACAATAAAGCTTTTGCTTTTGGTGCACTCGAAGATTTCTTTGGGAATATTGAAGTTTGTTTTTGGCCTGAAGTTTATGAAGATATTCAAGGCAAATTTGAACAAGGTTCTATGGTTCTAATAGAGGGACGTTTAGAATTCAAAAAAGATATGGACACCAAACAACCCACAGATGTCAAGCAGCTCATTGCTGAAAAAATGATTGCAATTGAAGATGCTAGGTTAAAATGGACTAAATTTATTCATGTTCGAATTCCAGCTGAGACCTTCTTTGAGAGAGACCTTAAAGAATTAGAATACTGTTTTGAAGCTTTTGAGGGTGATGATACAGGTGCTAATATCGTATTTCACATCACAACTGGACTGGAATCCGGGGAGTCAGGCAGCGAACACACACTTCTTGCTAACAAAAGAAAAAAGATGAAACACCCAGATGAAATGGGCCCACAATTCTTAGTAACCCCAGAGAGTGAACTTCTTGGTGAACTCAAAGACTTATTGGGACCTGAAAATGTTTGGATATCTAAAACTTTTTAATTCTCTTTAATTATTTCATATTCAATATTAGCAGGCGGGTTAAATTCAAATAATCCACGATCAGTTTTTTGAATAGCAAGACTAGGGTATTCAGCCTCCAACTTTTTCATCAGGCGAGCTAGACGTCCTTCAAAATTAGGGTTTGATGAATCATAACAAATACTCGAATCGCGTTTAAACTCTCTATGTTCGAAAATTGTTTGGTTCTCGTTAAGGTTTCCATCGATAATTTTAGCGAAAATTTTAGCTGGAACATTTCGAATAAAATGAACACCATTTATTGAAAGTGATTCGTCCTTCTCATAATATTTGATATTAAACTGAGGCAGTAATTCCTGGAGTAATGAATTATGAATTTGAGAAATATTACTGCGAATTTGCTCCTCTTCCGACACGACAGCATCAATCAAATCAGCCAATGGATTTTCAGGAGCTTTTTGGTTTTCTCGATATCTAAATTCAGTTAAGTAGACCGGAGCACCATAAATACATCCTTGTTGAAGACTTTTACCGGAAGGCAACAACATATCTACTTCGCATAAAACACATTCTAAATCTACTAGTCCAAGATAATCAAGATCAAAATGATTCTTATCTACCCAATCTTTAAATTTGATCACTGTCCCTATAACATCGCCATTAAAAGTAGCCGTATGTTCAGATATATCAATGCTGGTAATTTGGTCCAATCGTCTAGCATCTGCAAGCATTCTCACATGCTCATAAGATTTCATACCAAGAATATTTGGACACTGAACAACCCAAGGAAGCACCCATGTTTCATAATCTAATGGTTGCTCTGAAACATTGTCTACAGAATAAAGCATCACCGATTTACGCATTTGCCCGGATAAACTATCATGAATCATTTCATGAGCAGAATGTTCATAAAATTCTTCGTTAAACTCATTAAAGTGAGCAAGAAGCCAATGTCTTAAGTCTTTCTCTTCAAAAATTCGACGAAAATATGGTTTAAGGATAATTAACCAGGAACTCGCTGAATGAAATCGACCTTTATAAACTTTATTATAAAAACTGTCTAAAAAGCCTTTAAGTGAGACATTGTCTTTTTCAAGGAATATTTCTAGATCATTAAAAATTTTTAATTGATACTTCAAAGGAATAGCAACATTGGCTTCCCAAAGTGACTCTAAAAGTTGCCTCCCTTTAAATAATCCTTCATTGAACTCGAACGGATGTTGATTCCAAAATTCAATAATTTTCTCTTTTGGAAGTTCCACCAACATCGACATATAGAGATGCTTGAGCACATTAACAGATACAGATAAATCATCTTGTATATCTGATTTAAAAAAAATTTGTGCCGACTTATTGTCTGTGCTCATATTTCGTTCCATATAAAGTTAAAATACGATAAATCCATGGATTAAATATACAAACCCCGAGTGTTCAAATAAGTATATTTATCTTATGAACAACATTCAGCAATTATCAGAAGAGTGCATCAATAGGATTGCAGCAGGTCAAGTCATTGAAAGGCCTGCTAGTGTGGTCAAAGAATTGGTTGAAAATGCCCTAGATGCTGATGCCACCCATATACAAGTCCGGTTACTTGAAGGCGGCAAAGATTTAATCAAGATTACAGATAATGGCAAAGGCATCGGAGAAGATGATTTGGATTTATGTTTTAAACGTCACACCACGTCAAAACTCAAATCAGTAGATGAATTATTTGAAATTCAAACAAATGGTTTTCGAGGCGAAGCTCTATCAGCCATAGCTTCGGTTTCACTCCTCGATATACATTCAAGGACCCCAGAGCAGGATTCGGGATACTCAATTGTCATTAGAGATGAAGAATTAAAAGAAAAACTACCCATCGCGCGTGAGGTTGGAACAACAATTGAAGTTCGCAAGCTTTTTTATAATTCGATAGTCAATGCCAAATTTCTTGCAGGGATTCAAACTGAAACCAATAAAGTGACGGATATTATCACAAGATTAGCCCTCATACACCCAAGTGTAGGTTTTGAGCTTTATCATGACACCAAAGAGATAATTCGAACTCGAGTTGGACGCCCCGAAGCACGTATATCCGAGATTTTAGGTCCTAAAGTTGCGCGTCATATGATTCCCATTGATTATCAGTCACCGGAGATTGCTATTAGTGGATACATCGGTGCAGCAGAGATCAGCAAGGGTAGACGCAGTGGACAATATCTCTACATTGAGAACAGGCCTATTTGGAATGGATCCATACTAAGAGCAATAGACCAGGGTTTTCAGACATTTCATCCAGGACGATACCCTGTTTATGTACTTAATATTGAGCTCAACCGCCTTGATTATGATGTAAATGTTCATCCCACTAAGCGGGAAGTTAGATTTTCGAACGAAAAAAGTGTCTTTAGTCGAGTTAGTAAAATAATTAGAGAAACTCTTCGTGAATACCTTGAAACACAACATCGGACCCCGCTAACTGTCATCCATTCAGATACATCAGTGGCAAAAACAGAATCAGGTGAAACATCCACTTCAGACTCCAAATCCTTTGCCAAGTTTGATTGGGATCACCTGCTCGTCCAAGAAGGGCCCAAAGAAATAGTAGAAACTACAGACCTTTTTGATAATCAAGAAGCGAGTGTTGACAACCCTAGCCTAGTCAAGTTCCCCAAACCAGACAAAAGTCAAACGACACCTGAACCATTTATGGAGAAAGCTCTTTTTTTCCAGTGGCATAAACAGTACATATTGTTTGAAACATCCAATGGACTGATGATTGTAGATCAATATCTTGCTCATTCACGCGTGCTTTTCGAACAGGCGTATATTCATCTAGAAGAACATTCAATTTTATCTGTTCAGCAATTATTGTTTCCTGAATTACTTGAAGTCAATCCCGAACAAAATTTTATTATCGAAGAGAATAGAGATCGCTTTGAAGTCTTAGGATACGATTTGCAAGAATTTGGTAAAAACACCTGGCATATTCGTGGTATTCCAGCGACCCTCAAACCAAACAGAGCCATTGAATCTCTTGAGAATATACTTACAGATATTGAACATTCTAAAAATGAAGATATTCGTCTCAATCTGGCCATCGCCTGGGGTAGGTCCAATGCGATACCTCGAGGGCAGAGATTAAACTATGAGGAAATGGCTCAACTTGTTAATCAGCTATTTTTAACTGAAAACCCTCACTATACTCCTCAAGGTAAGTCTATTTTTATCCGACTAACACTAGAAGAGCTAGCCAATAAATTCACCAAAGGTTAAAATATGAATTCTACTTTTTTTATTCTCGCCTTAGTACTGTGTGCATTGAATTTTGGATTCACTCAACCTAAAGAATATTCTCAAAAGGTGATACTCTGGCCAACTGCCAATGAAGGCGATCCTGAATTCAAATTACGCATTCATTCGGAATTAAAAAAGTCCATGTTAGAGCATCCTCATTATTCTTTTTTGAAGACTGACTCCATCAAACTCATTGCTGAAATTCATAATTTTAATTGGCCCATAGGAAACCAACTCCTTAGAGATTCGTTAGCTTCTATCATGAAGGTTCGATGGCAGTTCGAATTTGAAACAGGTTCTTATACTCAGGAGGTTTATCGAAATGTTTTTTTTGTCATGGCTGAAGAAAGACAAACTTATTCGGCAGTACTTAAGATTAGTGATCAAGGTGCCTCCGTATTTGAAGGGAGAACTCAAGCTGACAGCATTATTGAACTGGGATGGTGTGGATTAATTGACTGTAATTCAGACAAGCGCCCGGCTCATGAGAATCTAAAAATAAAAGAAAAACTTTTGAAAAAATCTATAGACAACTTAATGATTGACGCATATAGAGTACTTCGTAGGAAAGAGTAATGTTTCTTCAATTAGTCGTTCTCTACTTGGGGATATTAATCCCCTCGACCTGGAGTAATACTAGTTCAAGAGAACTCAACATTGTACTGATTGATTCAATTTCAAAAAATCTCTTTACTCATGTCACTCCATCCTCAGAAAACCCCAGTAGTTTATACTTCCAACAATGGCGCCATCAGACTCATTTTGGACAAAAAATTAACTACAACTACGGTCTACTCGCAGATTCATCAGATTGGAATGATCAATACCTTAGTGTTGAAAGTCGAGCAGGACAGCGACAACTAGATAATACAACACCACTCAAAGAACATTTTGGCGCGATTCAATTTGATCATATACAAACGTTTAAGTTGAGTGAAGAATTCAATCCAATACTATTAACCAAACAAATGGCTAAAGCATATACTAAAAGTGTAGAAGCAGCTATATCTACATATAAAATAGTCAAGACGAATAATCAATTACGACCTCAGGATGCCTCATCGTGGTATCTATCTCCTTTAAATTTTGATTCAATCTATCAGTTAAATGACCTAGAGAATTCAATGGCAAAGAGTAAGTACAACTCAAATATTACAAAAAAAACTAAAATCACCTCCCAACCGAAACACTTGGAAATAATTAAAAACTCAGCCAAAGAAATATCCAAACTATTCAAAGGACATCCTTGGCTTTTTTATTCAAATTTATCAATTTGATCATTTTGGTGAAAAAGCTCAAGATGTTCAAGTAATTGTAGAT
>CAWVXU010000073.1:0-13295 GCA_963934255.1 uncultured Fibrobacterales bacterium | reverse complement strand
ATAATGATACCCGCTATTACAACCGCTCGACGCGCAGTCGTCATAACTATAGAAATATACCTAGCGGGGTGTAAGTTCAGGGAGTCAGTTTTAAGCTTTATTTACCCCCGTCAAATCCCCGTCACAGCCCAATCTTATCAGAAAGGGTAAATGAGATAAGCGGTTACCCCGGACCCATTGGGTAACTCAGGTGAATTTACCATGGTAAATAAGTGAGGAATTTGAGGCATTTTTGTATGTTTTTTTTGATTAAAATGATTCGACTATGCTAAAATTCCAAATTCACGAATCATAAGCTTTTTGAAATATTTCACACCACTTAGGTTTCCGAAATAATGGTCTTGTGTGGAAATTGATTTTTCAAAGATTAACCCAGTCGAGTGAATTTTTTTACAGCTAAATTATGGGGCTATTTTGAAGGACGATTAGCTCAAATTTTACAAAAATTTATTTATCTACAAACAATGGACGCCCAGTCAATATCACTCGCAATTTATTTATACTACTAAGATTAACAAACACACCCATCAACCGTCTAACTTGGATCAAGGGTATACATAACGTGAAGATCTTTTTTAATCAGAGGTTGTAATGAGTTGGAGAGAGTTTGAGAACAAGTTAACAGAGTACCGAGTGGCTCAAGTAGAATTTGCTGATTATGTAAAGTATGCTCGGGGATTTTTCAATTTTATTGAGGGTCACTATTATCCTCAGGCTGAGGCTGAGTATTTGATTTTTTTGGCTAGCTCGCGAAGGTCTTATCATCAACAAAGTTTGGCATCTAGAAGTATTCAGATTTGGAAGGAATCTTTTATTCAACCACAGGTCCAAGCTAAGGTTCATGCTAGGGCTAAGGCTAAGTCACAAATTCAACCTCAAGAAAACGACGGACTTCAACTAGATTCAATCGCTTCTCATTTACACAAAATGGAAGTAGAATTAGAGTCGCGACGATTGCGGAAAAACACCATCATCAATTACCTAAAATGGATCAAACGGTTTTTAAACTTTATAAATATTTCTGATTGCTTCTCACCCCCTAATACTCAAGAATTACAAAACCAAATTAAGCCATTTCTTTCCGACCTGAGTATTCATTACCAAGTTTCAATATCAACCCAAAAACAAGCTTTGAGTGCTTTAAGTTTTTACTTCAAAAATGTCCTTGAAGTTGACGTCAAGTTTGACAAGTTTATCAAAAGCAGTAAATCTCAACATCTCCCTGAAGTACTGACTACTCAGGAGGTCAAATTGATTCTTGATCGTTGTGATGGTATTTGGAAGTTATTTTTCTCACTGATGTATGGTTGTGGTTTGAGATTGAAGGAAGTTTTAAATCTTAGATATAAGGATATCCGACTCGATGTGAATCGTGTGATTATTCTCAACTCTAAAGGCGGCAAAAACAGAAGTGTACATCTTCCCAAAAAACTTCACCACACGCTAGATAAACACAAAAAAGCCATTGAGAATCTTTATCGCTTAGACTGTCAAACAAATCAGCAAGAAGTGGATCTGCCCATTGCTTTAAAAAGGAAAAGTGAGAGATTAGCGTTTTGTCTAGAATGGCAATATGTATTTGTGAATCCAAGATTAATGAAACATCCAGTGACTCATAAGATGGTTAGATTTCATTATCATACGGATACCGTCAGGAAAAACCTTAAACGAATTTCTCAAAACCTTTACATAAGGAAGAATATTCACCCTCATATCTTTAGACATTCTTTCGCAACGCATTCTCTTGAAGCCGGAGCGAGTATTGCTGAGTTAAAAGAAGTACTTGGGCATAGTGATATAAAAACAACGATGATTTATCTGCATGTCTCTACTCAGAAGTCACCCACTAAAAGCCCCTTAGATTTGCTCTAATACTCAATACTTTGCTCTCATCAATAAGTGAATGGGCCTGTTTTTACACTTTTGCCAGAACTGCTATTCTTGATGATTTGGAGGGTTTTCGATGCTTTAGGGGAGTTTTTCACTTCATTTACATGAAATTTGGAGGCAAAAGAGGCTTTTTGTCTGTATTTCCTTAGTATTTCCTTTAAGAGAGAGCTGAGTTCAAGACAATTCCCTGACATTTTGTTAATTTAACCCAAAATTAGCTTTAATTTGGATTATATATGTCTGGACATTCCCTTACACACCTTCAAGAACTCGAAGCAGAGTCGATTGCGGTTATCCGTGAACTCGCTGCTCAGTTTGAGAGACCGGTACTTTTGTTCTCTGGTGGTAAAGACTCTATCGTTGTGGCACACCTTGCCCGCAAAGCGTTTTTCCCTGGTAAAATTCCTTTTCCTTTAATGCATGTTGACACGGGTCATAACTTCGATGAGACGATCGAGTTCCGTGACAGATTCTGTAAAGAGATTGGCGCTGAGCTGATTGTTCGCACAGTTGAAGACTCTATCAAAGCAGGCCGCGTCGCTGAAGAAAAGGGCGAAAATCCTTCTCGTAACGCTTCACAAACTGTGACTCTACTTGATGCTGTCAACGAATTCAAATTCGATGCTGCTATGGGTGGTGCTCGTCGCGACGAAGAGAAAGCACGTTCTAAAGAGCGCTTCTTTTCATTCCGTAATGAGTTCGGTCAATGGGATCCTAAAAATCAACGTCCAGAACTTTGGGACATATACAATGGCAAAAAGCACTTAGGTGAGCATTTCCGTTGTTTCCCAATCTCTAACTGGACTGAGATGGATGTATGGCAATACATTAAAGCCGAAGAGCTTGACCTTCCTTCAATTTATTTCTCGCATAACCGTGAGATTGTTGATCGTGATGGTTCACTACTTGCAACGGGTAAATACAACAAAGCTGTCGGTAGTGAAGTTGCAGGGGTTCGCACTATTCGATTCCGCACAGTCGGCGACATGACTTGTACTGGTTCTGTTGAATCACCTGCAAGTACGCTCGATGATATTATTCAAGAAGTAGCTTCAACTCGCGTAACAGAGCGTGGTGGAAGATCAGACGATAGACGTTCTGAAGCAGCTATGGAAGACCGTAAAAAACAAGGATATTTCTAATGGAAGATTTTTCACAAGAAGGCTACTTGAATATGCAGCTACTCAGATTCACAACTTGTGGATCAGTAGATGATGGCAAATCAACTCTTATTGGCCGATTATTATATGATTCAAAGTCGATCTTCGAAGATCAGATGGAGACTCTGAAAGCTCAGTCTAAACTTCGTGGTGATGGTCAAGTAGATCTTGCTCACTTAACTGATGGACTTCGTTCAGAGCGTGAACAAGGGATTACAATTGACGTAGCATATCGTTATTTTGCAACTCCTAAACGCAAATTTATTATTGCGGATACCCCGGGACATATCCAGTATACTCGTAACATGGTAACAGGTGCATCTACTGCTGACCTTGCTATCATCCTGATTGATGCTCGTGAAGGTCACGGCGTAATGGAGCAATCCAAGCGTCATGCATTTATCGCATCACTTCTAGGTATCCCACATCTTATGGTGTGTGTCAACAAGATGGACTTAGTAGATTACTCAGAAGATCGCTTTAACGAGATCGTCAAAGACTTCAAAGTGTTCTCTGAGAAATTAAACATCCCGGATATTCATTTCACTCCTATCTCTGCCCTTACCGGTGCAAACGTAGTAGATGCATCTAAAGAAATGCCTTGGCATTCTGGTCCGACAGTTTTGGGCCATCTTGAAAATGTTCATATCGCTTCTGACAAAAATCTTATAGATTTCCGTCTGCCTGTTCAGTACGTCATCCGTCCTGACTTGAACTTCCGTGGATACGCTGGCCGTGTTGCATCGGGTGTTCTTCGCAAAGGCGATGCGATCACAGTTCTACCGTCTGGCAAAACTTCTACTGTCAAGGACATCGTGACTCTCAACGGATCTCTTGACGAAGCCTTTGCTTCTCAGTCAGTGACTGTGACACTCAATGATGAGATTGATATCTCTCGTGGTGACATGATTGTGCGTTCTGGTAACCAACCACAACTTGCAAGTGCTGTTGATGCTCACGTCTCTTGGATGAGTGAAGATCCTCTTAATCCTTCTAAGACTTATATTATCAGACAAGGTCCTCGTGAACTTCGCGCACGTATTGCCAAGCTTCAATACAAAATCGACATGGAGACGCTTCACCGTGTAGACACAAACGAACTTGCTCTCAATGACATCGGTAAGATCTCACTTCGCACTTCAGAGAAAATCGCTTTTGATTCGTACAAGATCAACCGCAAGACGGGTAACTTTATCATCATTGATCCTGATACCAACATCACTGTAGGTGCTGGTATGATTGATGGCGAGACTTTAAGTGATGTACCAAAAGACAAAATCGAAGCTCGTTCTTCTGAAAATGTCACTTGGTTCCAAGGTAATGTGACTCGTGTTGAGCGTGAAGCTCGCAACGAACATCCTGGCGCAGTTCTTTGGTTAACAGGGCTTTCAGCTTCTGGCAAATCAACAATTGCAAGTGCACTTGAAAAGAAACTATTTGACTTCGGTTATAGAACATACTTGCTAGATGGTGATAATGTTCGTCACGGACTTTGTGGAGATCTTGGGTTCTCTGAAGAAGACCGTCGTGAAAACATCCGCCGTGTAGGTGAAGTTGCTAAGCTTTTCTTTGACGCAGGTAAAGTGGTCATCTGTCCATTTATCTCACCTTATGCTAAAGACCGCGACTTCGCTCGTAGTATTTTACCAGAAGGCAAATTCAAAGAAGTTTATGTGAAGTGTTCAATCGATACATGTAAAGATCGTGATCCTAAAGGATTATACGAGAAAGCACTTTCTGGTGAGATCCTTGATTTCACTGGTATCTCTTCTCCTTATGAAGAGCCTCAAAATGCTGACCTTGTAGTTGAATCAGCCACTACGTCTCTTGACTCAATCGTCGATCAACTATTTGAATTGGTCAAAACAATCAAAGATTAATTGTTCTTTGAAATGAATATTTAAGGCAAGTCCATTGAGTTGGGCTTGCCTTTTTTTGTCCCAAACTTTAATGATGCTTGAGAGTCATAGTATAGAGATCCAATGCAATGAAGGCGCTGATGTCGAGTGGGCTGCATTATTTGATTTAGCTGGAAACTCAGTTCATTTGGTACCAGCCTCTGGTTTGGTCGATGAATCATACATTTGGCACTCAAATGGTAATTTAGCTCAGCATTATGTCCTTCAAATCATCACTAAACTGGGCGTATCGCACCAATAAGTGTACTTTGAGAGTACCTTCGCCGGAGATGTACCTCGGGTGCATGATAAAGAGAGGACGAGTGTTCGCTCTTTTTTTCTACCTTTCTGCTCATATATTTTTGGAGGTTTTATGTCCATCAAAGTTGGCGTTTTAGGTCTAGGAACTGTAGGTTCTGGTGTTATTGAAATTATCGAATCCAAGATGGAATCGTATAAGAAAGAAATGAATCTTGATATTGAGTTTGGGCTACTGTGCGCTCGCTCAAGTGAGACTCGAGAGTATTTCGAGAAAAAAGGTTATCAGACGACGGCTGAGCCAAATGATTTACTTGAAAGTCCTGATATTGATATTATCTGTGAGCTTGTAGGTGGTTATGATTTGCCGCGTGAGTGGATCCTCAAAGCATTTGAAAACGGCAAACATGTCGTGACAGCCAACAAGGCACTGATTGCTAAGCACGGAGCTGAGCTCTTTCCTGTGGCTGCCAGTAAAAACCTTTACTTCGCATTTGAAGCGGCTGTAGCCGGTGGTATACCTATTATCAGTACAGTACAACACTCATTGGTGGGTAACACGATCAAATCTCTTTCGGGTATTATCAATGGTACTTGTAATTATATTTTGACAGAGATGACTCAAAATGGTGGAGACTTTGGTCCGATTTTAAAAGTAGCTCAAGAGTTAGGCTATGCAGAAGCTGATCCAACATTTGATGTTGACGGAATTGATTCAGCACATAAATTGGCAATTTTGGCGTCACTAGCTACTAAGACTTTTGTTGATTTTGAAAAGATCCACATCTCAGGTATCCGCGATATTGAAGGTATTGATATTGACATGGCACGTGAGATGGGCTGTACGATTAAACTACTCGGTTACTTTGAACAAAGTGAAAATAGATTAGATGCTCGTGTTCATCCAGCTCTTTTGAAAAACTCTCATTTGTTATCAAATGTTAACGATGTGCTCAATGCCGTCTACATGGAAACATCAGCACTAGGACCAACTCTTTTGACAGGTGCCGGGGCCGGTAAACTTCCGACAGCATCTGCTGTGGTAGGTGATTTGATTTATATTGCCAATCATCTTGCCAACGGAAAAGCCAACCCACCTGCGATGGGTTATTATTCTGTCGATAATGCTGCAACTCTCATGCCTTTTGAGGAAATTGAAGCGTCATATTATGTTCGTTTTGTCACGCGTGATGAGGTGGGCGTCCTCGCTCAGATTACTAACGCACTATCACATGAAGACATTTCGATTAAGTCGATGTTCCAAAAAGACGTTGAAGATCCTGGTCATGTCAACATTATCGTATTGACTCACAGTGCGCAAGAGAGAAAGATCCAAGCTGCTTTAAAAAGTTTTGAAGCATCAGATGCTTGTGTGGAAGCTCCTAAAATGATTCGATTTGCCAATTAGATTTCTTTTGACTGAAAAAATAAATTACAGGCATTAGAAATATGAGAGGATAAGAAAAAATATGTCAGCGACTCTATTAGAAAAGCTTCTTACTTTACTTTCAGACATCGCTGGATTATTTTTGACCTTTGTCTTTATCTTTTGGCTTCAATATTATTCTGGGTACATCCCTGAGAAATTAGACTCAACCAAAGAGCTGAGTCAATTTCTCATTTCAGGCTCTCTTTTAAGTACATGCTGGATATTGCTTTATGCTTTAACTGGGCTCTATCGCAAGTGGATGGTCAGATCGAGAACTTATCAATTTGTGTGTGTCATTAGGACCATCCTTTTTGGTTGGTTCTTAATATTTTGTTTATTCTTTGGCCCCTTTTTAATGCGCGCCGTTGTTGAGGCTCAATCAGTTGAATTTCTCAAGGATCCATTTTTAAAGGTGCTTACCTGTTATGGAATTTCATTAGTCTTCCTGACTCTTGTCTTAAGGATGTTTGTACAGACTATTGTTCGAATGTTACTACTACGTGGCTTTGGTACAGATCAGTTCATCATTGTCGGGATGAATTCAGCTGGCATTGAAGCTAAGAAAGAGCTGGATGAAAATCCAGAGCTAGGACATAGATTACTCGGATATGTCAGTACACATCACAGTGACGAAGCTGGAAGTGTCAAAGAATTTGCTAGTGCCCCTGTCCTTGGTTTTGTTGAAAACCTCAAAGAAATTGCGCGAGAGTTTAAAGTTGCTGGTATTGTAATTACTCATGAAACAGAAGAACACGAAGATATTCTGAGTATTCTAAAACATGTAGCTGAACTACCCGTGACAGTTTATATCATCCCTGACTTGTATGATGTGGTGACAGGCCATTTTAAAATTTCATTTGTACATGGATTTAATCTCAAAGAATTACTTCCACAAAACATG
Source organism: uncultured Fibrobacterales bacterium (assembly GCA_963934255.1). Classification (GTDB taxonomy): domain Bacteria; phylum Fibrobacterota; class Fibrobacteria; order Fibrobacterales; family CAWVXU01; genus CAWVXU01. The sequence goes on along the minus strand of CAWVXU010000073.1, from coordinate 5,759 downwards.
CCGGCTTGGGAAGCATATCTCAAACGATTCATGGACATTTGTGTTGCCTCAATTGGTCTGATTCTTGCGAGTCCAATTTTATTAATAACGTCAATTATTGTTAAACTAGACTCTCAAGGTCCCATCCTTTATACTCAAGAGCGAGTGGGCCAATATGGTAAGAAATTTCACGTCCATAAATTTCGTTCCATGATTGTGGATGCTGAAGTAGATGGTCCTCAGTGGGCTCAAAAAAAAGACCCTAGAATTACTCGAATCGGGAAATTCCTTCGCAAATGGCGCATCGATGAAATACCACAAATGTGGTGTGTCCTGGTCGGTGATATGTCTATGGTAGGCCCTCGCCCGGAACGTGAACACTTTATCGAAAAGCTTAAAGAAGAGATCCCTCTCTATGGCCGTCGCCTCCTCATGAAGCCGGGTCTGACGGGTTGGGCACAAGTTCGTCATCATTATGACACCTCAATTGATGATGTCAAAAAAAAGCTTCTATACGATCTGTACTATTTTGAAAACATGTCAATACTACTTGATGTACAAATTTTAGTCAGAACTATCTGGGTCGTGATTTCAGGTTCCGGCGCTCAATAAAAATAGTTTGAATATCTCTAATTCCTAATCCCTGCTCCGCCCGGTAAACTTCTAGGTACATGGAAAGCTTCAATACCCAATGATTTTTTTGTTTTGGGGTGCTTCATCACACGCTTGGTGAGTAGATCAAAGAGTAATGGGTTGTAGCCATAAACTTCGTTAAGACGCTGACGTTCAAGAGCCGTGATGTAATTTTGTTTCTCCAATTGTTTGGTACGGACTAAAAAATTTACAGCAGGTAAAGGATAATCACTTCCATCAATCATTCGAACATTCCAATCGGGACGGCTTAGCAGAGTGTCGACTTGAGGGCCGAGGTGATTATAAAGTGAGATAGCTGAGAGATCAATAAAGAGACGGTCCTTATATTGAGATTCATCAAGCATCCTTGCTAAGAGTTGATAGCTAGGGATTTTGGTGGATTTCATTTGAGGATCATTATCTAGATCATGATGATTACCTGTGGTGGCTGCATGAGCCAAAATAACTTGAACTCCTAAGTCAAGAGGTAGTCTAAAGGCCAGAGGATTTCCGTAAGCTTGGTGGTCATCGGCATCGACTGCGTGCTCTTCACCTGAGTGTGAGATTAGGGTGATATTGTATTGTTTCATTTTATTATAAAATGGAATGAGACGAGGATTATTCGGTGGAATTCCCATGGCATTAGGAAGCCACTTCAGGTAATGAACTCCACGAGCACCCCATTTGTCTAGTTCAGCTAGTGCGTCTTTTCTATAAGGGTGTACTGAGATAACTGGAGTATATCTAGCAGTATCTTCTTGTGATCTTTTCCATGCTAATTCATTGGGGATGTAGAAGGTAGAGAGCTCTAGATTCTTCACCCCTTGTTTCGAATAGTGTGCATCAAAAGCAAAAAGAAAGAACTTACCTTTTTTGGGATGATGTTCTATTAGGTCTTTCAGTCTGGCCCAAGATTGATCGGAGGCTTTACTTGTATCGCGGACTTGAGCAGCAGAGAGATAGGTTTTAAACTGAGCATATTTGATTGGGTGGCTGATTTCTCTTAATTCAGGATTCACAAAAGCACCTGATTTGTCGTGACCCAGGCTCAGTAAGTGTACATGAGCATCAGCCATACGATTCGAGTCAAGGGGAGCAAGTAATGAGTCAATCCAGGCCTTAGTCTCAGTAGGAAGTTTTTGGTTTAGCTCTTGAGGTTTGCCTTTAAAATTTCCTCCTACATATTCAAATAGCCCCGCTTGAGCAGGGCTAGGAAGGATGCACAGAAGTGACAAAATAAGTAAAAGAAAAACAGAAAATTTAAAAGAAGGTTGCATAGTGAGCTCCACAGCTTGAATGGCATATGAAGAGTATGATGCAAATGCTATGCCAAAAGCTTTGCTCAATTTGAACTCACCAGTAGTGCTGCCCGACTAAGGAACGACTGTAAATTCAAAACTAAGTATTTGGCTTTTTTGAGATTTCTCATCAACAAATTGAGCAGTATAAATGGTAGTCATTCCAATATTTTGAGTCATATTGCTGATATAAAATCTCTGACTACAGTATGCTTCTTCTGAATCTGTAAAATTCTCGCAAACTTTGGAAGATGCAAAATCTCCTGCATCATCAGTCTTAACGTAATTAGCTTCTTTCACATTCATGTCTGAGTCGGTAATTAAAAATGCAAAATCAACTTGACCAGTCGAGTATTCAGCTTCTGTTAAGTCAACAGCAATATCAAATTGATAATTGTTACTTGTGTTGCGGGTGAGCGTATCCTCAACGGTATTGCCTTCTTGAGTCTGAGTTTGGATGATCGCTGTTACAATCGGTTGACCATTGTCAATAATTGCATCTAGAGCGGCGTTAGGATTAAAGTCGTTTGTGCCTGAGCCACTGTCAAGTGAATTGTCATCACCACAGGCCATAAAAACGAAAGTAAATACGGATAAAATAGATAGGATATGTTTCATGATAAGACCTCTAAGTTTTTTTCTAAAACTAAATATATGTCCACAATGGACTTAGAGGTAAAAAGAAATTTAGAAACGAAATTTAGCTAGGTAGATGTTCCAACGCTCATATAAGTCGCAGTGCCAAGGGCTTGATTGCTTTCTATTATAATATTAAAATTATGACCATTTATAAAGAGCCCGTAGTGTGAGAAAAAATTGACTGTGAGCTAGAACATACTTTTAAGTGAATGGATTCTTTTTTGAATATACTAAGGTGCTATTTTCTAAATTTGCGCCATGATTAGGGTAAAAAACATCAGAAACATCGGCTTATTAGTGATAATGAGTGTGTTATTCATCGGTTGTATGAGTAGTTCACATCATTTCCGTAAGGGTGAGCTGTTAAAATCAGGTGAATCTGAGATTAATTGGGGTTATTCGTATACAAAGGTTCCATTTTGTCGAGGCGCCACCTCTAAAAAGGACGGCTTTACTCAGTGTGAAGGGGATGCGTACTATAGAGCTATCCCTAATGTTAGTCGAAGCTTCCGTCTTGGGGTACGCGATGAGTGGTGGATTTTTGAAGGTGTTGAAATTGGCTATCAATTTGAATCAAGTCAGGTACTTCAGTTTGACATGAGGTTGGGTCTGCCAAAATCTTGGCTCGGAGCGGGGTTGGAGCATGCCGTTGGACTTGGCTGGGGGATAGGGCAACTGCCAGATAACACCTACTTTATGGATTATGCCCTTTCTAGACGGTGGAATAAATTTGTGCTATATACTAGCTTACGAGAAAGTTTACTCACGACTCAAATAGTTGATTTAGGTTTTGCTGATATCACAGAAACCAATAGTGACCTTTATATTCATGCCAGAAGATGGCTCACACAGATGAGTTTTGGGGCAGAATTTGATTTAGGTGATATATACATCATACCGGATCAAATCAATGTTGAGATTTTACTTTCAACTCCAGAGGTTCCTTTTGTAGGTAATGCAACACACAAAGATGCTACGAAAATTGTACCTCAACTGAATATGGGTATGGGATGGCACTACTAATATATATAGTAGCCCTCTATACGTGCCTTAGTTGGGGAGAAGCGATTGTTGTCGATACAACGGTAACGGATTCTAGCAGTGTAGATTTAATAAATACAGATTCAATTCGTATAATCAAAATGGTGAGTGATACTCTACCGGATAAAAAACAGCTGGGTGATTCAACGAATACTGATTCAACTATTCAGATGTTGCCACTATCTTTTCAAGTAATTCCGCTAGATACTATTCCGACACAAGAGACAAAAGCGGTTACCCAAGAAATAATGTTTATCATTCTAAGTGCCGAGCAAGAGATCGTTCCTCAGTTTGCATTTATAGTTAATGATAGTTTGACTTTGTTGTCAGATGCAGATGGATTAGTGTCTGTTTTTTTACCGGTTGATTCTATTGTCAGAGTCAGGCCGGTTGACTCAAGTTGGTCATTTCAACAGGAAGCCTTTGAGCTTAAGTTAAGTGATGAATTTACGCAATTTAATCTGCAATTGGTTTCTAAATCAAAACCGAAAGCAGAAGACTCTGCTGATATGATTGTCGTCGCCGATAGAGAAGTGATACATGACCGCAAACAAGTTTCAATGAAAAAACTCTATCGAGATGAGATGCAAGAAGTCGCCGCTACTCAGGGCGACCCCATGCAAATTGTAAAAAGCCTGCCAGGGGTAACTTCATCATCAGACTTAAATGTCAGACCTTATGTGCGTGGTGGAGATGAAAGAGAGACGCGAGTTTTTTGGAATAACATACCTTTGATTCAACCTTACCATGCTTTAAGTGCTTATTCAATTTTTAATATGGAAGCAGTTGATAGGTTTGAGTTTTATTCTGGAGGTTTTCCTGTTGAGGGAAATGGTTCTCTTTCTGGAGCCATGTTTATGGAGTCAAGGCCTGCGCCACTTGATACTATGGTCGGTATGGTATCAGTAACACCACTCAGAGCCAACTTCTACATGGGGGTTCCAGTGGTGACAGATAGGTTAGGTGTGTATTTTTCTTATCAGGCATTTTTATATGATTGGTTTGTCAAGAGAACATTAGACGTTTTAAACCTGACAGGTAATATTAATGATGAGGACGCAGAAGAGTTTAAATCAAGCTTAGACCTACCAAACTTTAAAGATATGGAGTTCGGATTAAACTTCAAAATAAATGAATCTCATTCTGTGGATTATACGGCCCTGAATGGATTGGACCTTTTTAGGGTTCTGGATCCCACAAATCCCGATGATTTAGGGAATCAAAATAATATTATTGATATTCCGGACACCTTGGCTTTAGTTGATATCCCTAATTGGATTCACGGATTAAATTTTAAATCAGTACTCAATAATAAATGGAGTATGCAAAATACTTTAGCCTATCAGTCGCAGAAGTGGAATATTAATTTTTTAGATAATGAGACACCACTCGGATTTGAATTAGAACGGACAGCTATCAATTTTCGTAGTCATCATTTATACCAATACAATGATCAACACCTCTTTACTTTTGGTGTAGGGCTAGATATCAAAGAGCAAAACTATGATGTAGATGTTCCCAAGGCTGTTTATGAAATTATTGTCAAAGGAAATAATGACTCATTTGATGCCTTTGGGCATTTTGAATCGGAAGGATTAGTCATTGAGAAAAATAGTCTATTTAATAGTCTGAGTGATTATAGTAGTCAGTTGATAATGGATTATGAAGGAAAGAGGACCCAATATTATTCATCACTTTACTTTGGAGATGACTATAAATTAGACTCTAAGCAAAGATTTGAATTGAGTGGTCGCCTAGAGCATGAAAGTCACTCTGGTGATTTATTTTTGGCGCCGAGAGTGAGTTATTTCAAAAGTTTGGACGTAATAACTGAGCTTACTTTAGCTTCAGGTCTGTATTCACAAAATGAATTTGATTTTTATTATCAACATTTTAATAATGATTTAGTTTCTGAAAAAGCATGGCATACTAATTTTGAATTGTCTCATGATTTCACCCCCCACTATAGTATTGAGTGGAGTTCCTATACTAAGTACTATTACGACCTGGCTTCATCAACATTAAGAAGCACAGATGAAATTAATGTAGATCTTTTTTGGGATGCCATGGCTTTGGTGACTCAGATTGATGCGTACCAAGAACGAGAAGCTTTGGCATCAAGCTTAGGCTATGAATTATGGGAGTTTAATGATCAAATTGAAGATGTTG
>CAWVXU010000072.1:0-13374 GCA_963934255.1 uncultured Fibrobacterales bacterium | reverse complement strand
GGGTTGAGATTTGGAGTAAAAAAAGTAGCTTTTGGACGATAAAAACTTTTTAAAAGGCGCCTATATGACAAGATTAATTTTCCTTGCCCTCACTAGTGCAATATTATTTGGATGTGCTGCATCTAAAGTTGACACAGTCAAAGCTGTTAAAACAATTGAAGCTAAAACAAATGAAGCTAAAACAATTGAAGTTAAAACAATTGAAGCTAAAACAAGTCAAGTCAAAGCGGACCTTGCTGCTTCAAGTGAAGCAGTTGTAAAATCAACTGACGAGGCAGTTATGCCTTCAAACAAAATCCTATTGGGTTATTTATCTGATGGGCTGCAACCGACGGCTGCTCAATTCAAAAAAATGACTCATGTCGCTTTCTCTTTTCTACGTGCTGCTGATACTACAGGTGCTGTCGTAATGACTGCTGGTTGGGACAACCTTGATCAAGTTATCAGTGAAGCACACCAAAATGGTGTGAAAGCACTTATTTCATTTGGTGGTGGTGAATTTGTTATTTCAAAGAGCCTAATGGGCAACCCAACTAATCGCACCAATCTAATCAAAAATATTATCGCATTTATGAAAGCTCATAACTTTGATGGTTTTGATAGTGATTGGGAACCGTCTTGGATTGATGACAAAGCTGAGATGGAAGCTGTCAATAATGTTATAAATGATCATTATTTAGATTTTATCAAAGATATGCGTATTGCAATCGATGCTGAGTTTGGCAAAGGCAACAAATCATTTAGTGCAGCAGTGATGAACGCCAATAGTATTTGGTATTCAGAAGAAAAACAAATTGTTCACTTCCCACAAAACAACTGGTGGGACTACCTTGATTGGGTCGCTTTAATGAATTATGATAACGATATTGGTGTAAAACATGCTACATATGAATCAGTATTTGGCCCCGAAGGATCTGTTGCATACTGGACGGGATTTGGTATTCCAAAATCAAAAATCGTTGTTGGTGTGCCTTTCTATGCTCGTGCAAACTGGGGACCGGAGTGGTTGTTTTACAAAGACGTCATTGCTAAAAACCCTGAACTTAGCACAGCTATAAATAACATCAAGCATGATGCTGCTGCTGGAGCAGGGGAGAAGGACTACGGTTTTAACGGTGTTGATATTGTCAAAACTAAAACTCAAGCTGCTAAAGATCAAGATCTTCAAGGAATTATGTTCTGGCAATTAAGTGGTGATCTTCCTGTGGAAAACCCTAAATCACTGTTAAAGGCAATGTATGAAACGATGGTCGCACCTTAGTTTCATTATAGACGATTAAATAAAATTTAAAAGCCAAGCAATTTCTGCTTGGCTTTTTTTGATTCGAAGTGAATCTTATCATGTCTCAAGTTACATGAAGGAAAGTCTAGGCTTTTAGTCTTAGCGCCTGGTCTTTAAATTGAATGCCATCCCATGAGTGTATCATAAAATTTCTAATATTTTGATGGTCTATGGCTTCCGGGAATTTCAAAACATCGTTACGATAATAAGAGCCAAAACACGCCAAAGTTTCACCTTGGTTAAGATCGTTTAGTTTTGCGAATGAAAACAATTTACAGGATCCATTATTTTGACCAGCGAGGTTAATTGTATCACCATTTGAGAATTCAACTTCCCTAAAATCATAATAAGTATCTATTACCTTGATTATGATTGAAAAATCGACATTTATGGAATCTGTCTTTAATTGATGAATTATTTCTTCTACTGTCATGATGCGCCTCACTGATCGTCGTAATTAAAAACAATATTAACAAATCTCGTTACAGAAATATCAACGAATAGCGATATTGAATAAATCAACATGACACACCACCAAGACAATTTATTTTAATGGCCGAAATAGGCGTTTTATAGAAATTTCTAATGAAGGGCGATTAAAAATTGCGCCTACACAGTTGCTACGCATAATTAGTATTATGTAAACTAAATTATTTACACTTTGTCACCTGGGTTGAGGCTTAGTCTACACAACATCATACCAATGGCTATGTGTTTCATCCTATGAGGTCTATAAGTTAAACCTTACTAATGAGTGGTATGGGTAAACACATCTCAGTTAAAAGGAACTTTAGTGAATAAACTACCTTAGTTTTAAGACGAAATATAATTAGTTTAATTTTTTATTCCCAACAAATCAACCCTGACTTATTTGAGATTTAACACTTAAAAAAACATAACACATACAATAAGAATAAAATTATTTTCTCCGCATAAAATAAGTTGGTATCATATCCCATAAGATATAGACAAATCTAATAATCAATCTCAATTTAAAAATCAACTCATTTTTCGTAAAGATAGACCCAATGGAATTCAAAATTTCAATATAAATGACGCACAAAGTAAATCTTTAAAAACCATATTTGACATAAAAATTTGAAAACCATTAGGGCTTTTAAACCGAAACAATTGGCACTTGAGCATTTAATTATATACTTTAATTTAGGTGTTACCAATAACATAGGGGAAATTAAAATGAATAAAGAAGAGACGCAAAAAGCCATCCAAACCTTAAATAAAATTATGGAATTCGAACTAGCTGGTGTAGTACGCTACACTCACTATTCTCTAATGGTTTATGGATACAATAGAATTCCAATTGTTTCTTGGCTCAAAGAGAATGCCAATGAATCCCTTTTGCATGCGCACAAGGCTGGAGAACTAGTAACCATGTTGGGCGGACACCCATCACTAAAAATTGGTCCTCTGCTAGAAACCGAAAAGCATGATATTGGAGATATTTTGCGAGAAAGTAACAGGCATGAAAAAGAAGCTTGGCTTGCCTATCAAGAACTTCTCGCTATTGTCGAAGGTAAATCAGTAACTTTAGAAGAATATGCCAGAGAGATGATTTACTCAGAAGATTTACACTTAGATGAAGTAAATAAAATGCTTAGAAAACCTGGCGACCTTGAACCTTTCTCAGAATAACAAAAAAGGTTTACATTCTCTGTGTCATGGAATTAGAACAAGCCTCCATGGCACTTTTTTAATAATGAGCACAATCTAATTTGCGATGATATTAGACTTAGTGGCTTTTTAGGCTAACGTGTTCATTATTCAACCTATGACACATAATAAATCCTTAATTGGTTTTCAATAAAATGATAACCAACAAATTAGCATTGTCAGAACAACTAAATAACTTTTTTTCCAGTTTTCCTTTCCTCCTGACCTAAACCAAACGACCACTAAAAAAAGTTCGGGGAATCGTAAAAATGGTTTTTATTCCAACGCCCCTTCAAGAGGAAGTTTTGCAACCCGAACTGCGACAGCAATTTCAAAGAGTACAAAAATTATATGGGCTTTTTTAAATGTCCCACTCATAGTCACTTAGCCTTAAACTTTAAAAACTCTGCCTGTAACTCTTTTATCTGAATTGATTTAGGAATAGACCAAGAGTCGATTTGCCTGACAGGCATAATCCCGCGGATTGACGATGTGATAAAAACACCATCCCATTTTTCTATGTCTCTAATGAAAATATCCTCTTCTAAGACAGACATGTTTAATTTTTGAGCCAACTCAATCACTTTCATTCTAGTAATTCCGGGCAATATTCCAGAACTTACTTGGGGTGTTTTTATAATACCATTTTCCACAACAAAAAAAGACGCTGTAGTCATTTCGGCAATTTCATCCTTAGCTCCTAAAAATAAAGCATCGTAGGCGCCACGCTCATCCGCTTCATGTTTTGCCATAATATTTGCCAAGTAATTTGTGGATTTTATTCCAGAATCATAACCCGAGGCTGCTTGCGTCCTTAAAGAAGATACGATCAATGCTACGCCCTCTTGATACAAAATAGGGTCAATCATCGGCATAGGAGAGTAGTTTATAATTATAGTGGGTTCCACATTTTTAGGAAAACTCAAACCCTTACCGCCGACGCCACGGGTAATGGTCAGTCGCACCACAGCCTTGCCAAAAGAATTTTTTTCTTCTAACACACGTATGATTTGCCTAAGATCTTGACGCTCTATGGGTAAGGTTAATTCTAACTTTTCACAAGATTTTTCTAGGCGTAGGTAATGTTCTTCGAGATACTCGCCAACACCATGATTAGCACCCAAGGTTTCAAATAACCCGTCGCCTAAAACTAAACCCCGATCTAAAACAGAAATTTTTGCATTTTCCAGAGCTACATACTCACCATTCAAATAAATTATGCTCATTTTGACCTCTTTAAAGCTTTTTCCTAAGCATTAGTTTTAGCTAATATTTCTAAGTATTCATTTTTAGGATTTGAATTCGCTACAATTCCAAAACCAACATCCAAAATCCCTTCTTGGTCTGTAATCTGTAGTGTACGATTTAATATATTCAATTAACAATCATTATTACCATTAAACCATCCCATAGAGCCAGTATAAAAACCTCGGGAATGACCTCCATTCCGGTATGAGTCACAATTCATTAGACAAGTCACTTTGACTGTTCCATATTTAGCTAAACGCCCCATGTTATTTCGTTCAAGAGTCACTAACATAATATGCTCAGCTTGCTCTTTTTCTGACAGAAATAAATCTTTTTTCAAAACTTCATCTGCACTACCATCAACTCCTCGTGGCCGAGCACCAGCGATGGGTGTGAGTCTTAAGCTCCGATCCTCTAGATCACACATCAATTCTGGCGAATTACATAAAATAACTGCATCAGCCCAGAAATAATCCCTCGCATAGGGAGACGGATTGTGACCTCGTACCTTTTGTTAGAGATCTCTCCAATCTAAAAAAACCGTCAATTTGAGAGGATGTGATAAATTTGCTTGAAAGATATCTCCGGCTGCTATATATTCAAAGGCATCATGATTGTGTTGCTTCAAATCCCCACCATTGAGGGTTTTTAGAATAATACACATTTTCAGGATGATTATAAATTAAGATGTCTTTGTCGTAGCCAAATCGATAATCTGGGAAAGTCAGTTTGGTTCTCTTTTCATCAAAGGACTCGAATTCTGCTCTTAAATCATAACCAAACAGACCTATAATACCACCCTGAAAAAAGTCTTTACTTTTTTTTAACTGAAGGAATTATTTGGATGGTACCTTTTAATTTAGTGAGACAGTCGCCATAAAGATCTTCCCAAAGGTTAACAGGGTTAAATCCCCTATCGCTGAAACAGTTTTTGGTTTTGGTGGGGATAGTTTTAAATATGTGGGCTTTTTTGACTGTCGTCTTTTTTTATTCTTGTTACAAGCTTAGATGCTTTTAATGGCAAAGCCTCTACCCTGTCTAAATTTTTGGTCTCTAACTTTATTCTCAGTTGTTAGATTAAGGTGTTTACTTTTTGGCTTTTAGTGTTGGGGATTGAAGTTATTTGAGGTCACTAGGATGGCGACTATGCAGAGCATGATGACACCACCTGTGATGACTTGCTCTTGATGGTTGTAATCACGTTCGATGTATTGGGGGGCTTTATCCTGAAGACTTGCCGTATCGGATACTATTAGGGAATCTTTTACGTCAAGGGTCAGGCCGGATTGTGAAAGCGAGTCTTGCTTGGTTTGTTGATTATTGACTTGATCTAGGTAGCTGCCTTGTGGGTCTACTTCGGCTTGTGTGAGGCAAGGCAATAGAATTAAAAAGCCTACAATGATATATTGTAGGCTTTTAATGTTTATGAACCAAGTGGTCACTTTTTAGACTTCCGCTTTTATTTTAGCAAGAATTTGATTGACCATTCCAGGGTTGGCTTTGCCTTGGGATAGTTTCATCACATTACCGACGAAGAACCCTTGGAGTTTGTCTTTGCCACCGATAAAGTCAGTCCATTGCCCTTGGTTATTGGCAATTACTTCACGAACGATATCTTCGATTGCACCCGTGTCAGTTACTTGAACTAAGTTTTTCTCTTTGACGATGACTTCGGGGTCTTTACCTGTTTCAAGCATTTCGGCGAAAACTTTTTTGCCAATTTTACCTGAAATTGTGTCTTTGTCAATCAGGTCAATCATGGACGCGAATTGCAGAGGTTGGATCTTACATGCCTCCAACCCACCTTCAATTTCTTTGACTTCACGCAGGAGTTCACTGACCACCCAGTTAGCTGCAAGCTTGGGATTAGTTGAGGACTTGGCTACGATATCGTAATAATCTGAGATATTTTTTTCAGCGACGAGAACATCAGCATCGTAACTGGTAATTGCGTATTCTTTAATGAAGCGCTCTTTAAGAGCAGCCGGAAGTTCTGGTAATTCAGCACGGGCTGTTTCAATCATATCATCAGTTATTTTTAACAAAACCATATCAGGCTCTGGGAAATAACGATAATCATGGGCATCTTCTTTGGAGCGAATTACAATTGTTTTGTTGTTGGCTAGGTCAAAGCGTTTGGTGCATTGGTCCACTTCCCTACCCGCATCAAGTGTCACTGCTTGCAGGTCAGCTTCAATATTGATTGATTTCTCAATACTTGAGAATGAGTTTAAGTTTTTGATCTCAGCGCGTATACCTAAAGGCGCATCTTCACTCAGGCGAATAGAAATATTTGCATCACAACGGAAATTACCTTTTTCCATGTCAGCATCAGAAACACCTGTGTATTCTAAAATAGCCTTCAATTTTTGTAAGTAGGCAATCGCCTCTTTGGCGGTTCTTAAGTCTGGCTCAGTGACGATTTCACAAAGAGGTGTTCCGCATCGATTGGCATCAAAGTGAGAATTTTTATTGTCAAGATCGTGAATCAGTTTACCAGCATCTTCTTCCATATGGATTCTGTTAATACGAATTCTTTTGGTAGTACCATCTTCTAGATCAATGTCTAGATAACCATTTTTACAAATGGGATGATCATAAATTGGTAGGCCACCCGTTTGAGTAATCTGATAACCTTTAGGAAGATCTGGATAGAAATAGTTTTTGCGAGTCCACATTGGCTCAGGATCGATCTCACAATTGAGAGCAAGCCCTAGTTTGACTGCAAGTCGAACGGCTTTTTCATTAGGCACCGGAAGAGTCCCAGGAAGTGCCAAACATACGGGGCAAACATGTGTATTTGATTGGGCGCCAAACTCTCTTTTACAGCTACAAAACAGCTTTGTATCTGTATTTAATTGAGAGTGAACTTCTAAACCGATAACTTTAAAATACTTAGACATAATTCCTCGAAGATGAGAACATTTCATTTAGAACTAAAGATATTAAATTTTGCTATTTTTAGCTCTATGAAAGAATTACCTGAAAACCTAGATGTTTACGAATTTCAACGCGAAATTAAAAGGGACCAAGATTATAATAATACTTGGCACCTAGTAAACAAAACAAACCCTACTACATTTACGCCTTATTTAACAGAAGGCAACATCCCTATTCGCCAAGAGTTCTCTTGGAGTCAGTTTTTTGACGATGATAAGCCGATTGAAGTTGAAATTGGCTCAGGCAAAGGTGGTTTCACCTTGGATTATGCTGAAAAGCGGCCGGATATCAATATTATGGGCTCAGAATGGGACACCAAGTGTGCTCGTTATGGTGGCTCACGAATTGAAAAGCACCAAATCAGTAACGCTGTCATGCTTCATGGGGACTTATTCTACTTCCTACGAGATTATGTGCCTGACGACTCTGTTTCCGCATTTCACATGTACTTCCCCGATCCTTGGCCCAAAAAAAGACAACGCAAGAAACGCTTAATGAAGCCGGAGCTTCTTGAAAATATTCTGCGAGCAACAAAACCTGGCGGTGAATCAAAATTTTATTGGGGTACAGACTTCCAAGAGTATAACGAAGTAGCGCAAGAACTATTTGCTGAAACACCTTGGCTTGAGCTTGAAATTCAAGATGCCGAACCAACTTATGGTATCATGACTAATTTTGAGAAAAAATATCGTGAAGAAGGTCGCCCTATTTATCGCTCCGTCTTTAAAATCGTTAAATAACCTTGGATCAACCTATATAAGATAATTTAATTGGTCACTCTCCTACCCTTCAAATTTGAACCTTAACTTTCTGGCCAATTCAACCAATAAGCAGCAATAAGGCGGCTATTCATTTATGGGTTAAGTAGTTATACCACGGGAATACTTATGATTTAGAAAATGTACTTAATGGACATTTTTGGATTGATTTTGTATTCTTGTATCATGGCAACAGATGGCAACTATTTAAATTCAGAGCAATTCCTTAAGGACTTTATTCATGATAATGGAGTCCCTAACAAGGATGAGTTTATGAACTTAAATAGCCCAAAACAATACACCAAAAAACAAAAAACAAATCATCGTTCCAAGCATATTGTTGAGATTAAAGCTGATTTTGAGCTTGATTTACACGAAATGACAGTTGATGAAGCAATCGCCAATCTGGAAATAACCGTCGAAGACATGAAATATTCAGGGTTAAAAATTCTACGAATTATTCATGGCGGAGGTTTTGGTCAATATGGACCTGTTAAAAAGTATGTTGACCGTCACTTATCAGGTCCTCTCAGGTCCAAAATTAGCCAAACACGAAAAGAAGGTCACAATTCTGGTGCAACTTTAGTCTATCTGCGATAAATATTTTTAGCTTTAAGTGACCAGCTTTAAAGGAATTATAATGAATTTAATTGATCTACCTACTGGACCTGATTGTCCTCACATTGTCAACTGTGTTGTTGAGATAGCTAAAGACACCGGTGTTAAATACGAGTATGATGAAGAGTTTCACTACTTCAAACTTGATCGTTCTTTAATTACTTCTATGAACTACCCTGCTTCATATGGATTTTTACCTTCAACTTTAGGACAAGATGGCGATGCACTTGATATGCTTGTCTATATGACAGAGCCTCTTCTGACTGGAACAGTAGCTGAAGTTCGAGTTTTAGGTTGTTTGGATATGACTGACGGTGGCAAAAAAGATTACAAGCTTATCGGTGTTCCTACTTTTAACAAACACAAATATGATGATATTTTTGATCTTGATCCGATGTTTTTAAAAGTCACCAAAAACTTTTTCCAACATTACAAAGAGCTTGAAGGCAAGCATGTCATCATTGGTGAATGGTTAGGCACTGACTATGCTAAAGATGTGATTCGTCGCGGGCAGAAGCGTTTCACCGCTCATAAAAATGGCGAAGAAACTGACCTTTAACCCAATTTGATGCTTCTCTTTATATTAGCGTTACTTTTCACAATTTTAAAAGAACTGCCTAAACGGGTAGTTCTTTTTTTTTCTGATGGTTCTTTGTCTGAGCAGCTACTCAATCATCTTCTGTATATAAAAAAAGGGAAAGCCCAACAAAATGGAATTTCCCTTTTAAATATAAACCTGATCACATCATGTTAGTTTGATAAATATTACATCAAAATTAACTCAGCATGTAATGCACCAGCTTTTTTAATTGCTAGAAATATACTGATGACATCACGAGGTGCTACGCCAAGTGTATTGAGTGCAGCAGCGAGCTCTCCAACATTGGTAATTTCTGGTAAGACCTGCATATCAAATTGGCTTTCCTCTACCCCAACTTTATCATTGGAAGCAGTAGCCGTTTTGCCAAGACTAAATGCATTTGGTTGAGAAACACTCTCTTCTGCGCTGATCTCAATATTTATAGAACCATGACTAACGGCGACTTCAGATATTCTGACATCTGCACCAGCGACGATGGTTCCTGATTTTTCATTTAACACAACTCTTGCATTAGTCTGAGGAGTAATTTGAGTGTTTTCAGCTTGAGCGATTGATCCCATTAAGTTTTCAATTTGCTCATTTGGAAGTTTTAACACAACTGTTGCTGCATCAATAGCTTGAGCATAATCTTGGCCAAATGAAGCATTTAGTTTTGTTGCCATATCAACCGCGGTTGAGAAATCTGGAGTGGACAGAGTCCATCGTAAATTACCCCCATCAAGCGATGGTAAATTTATAGCTTTTTGAATAATTGCACCATTCGGTATTTCACCTGCCAGAATGTGGTTTCTACGAGATGAGGACTTCCCACCTGAAGACTGAGCGCTAAGTCCACCTACAGATAAAGCCCCTTGTGCAACAGCATAAACTTCGCCATCTCCACCTTGCATAGGAGTCATTAAAAGTGTTCCACCTTCAATAGATCTTGCATCACCCATTGAACTGACTGTCACATCCATTTTAGTCCCTTTTTTTTGAAAGGGCTTTAGGTTGGTCGTGACCATTACAGCCGCTACATTTCGAGTACGGATACGATCTGTTGGAACTTCAATCCCCATGTTGCGAAGTAAATTAATCGTGGATTGAACGGTGTACATAGCTTGAGACCCATCACCCGTCCCATTAAGACCAACTACAAGCCCATACCCTACGAGTTGAACTTCACTAAAGCCTTCTAGTTGAGCCACATCTTTAATACGCACAGCCCAGGTGCTAATCGAAAGTACTAAGGTCAAGAGAATTGTTTTCATTTTTATACTTGTATTCATCATAAGCTCCTAAAATAACCAGTGAAAGAATCGTGTTACAATACCTTGACTCGTTGCATCATCCAATTCCCCATCGCCAGAATATTGAATCACAGCATCTGCAATTTTAAATGAGTAAAGAGAGTTGTCTGCAGCAATATCATTCGGACGAACCACACCCGAGACTTCAATAATCTCAGTTTCCTGATTCATAGTCACCTGCTTAGTTCCAGTAATAACAAGATTCCCATTATCTAAAACTTCTACAATTTTAACAGAAATAGTGGCATTGAGTTCACCATTGCGCTGAGTACGACCACGGCCATTATAGTTGTTGTCACTTGAACCAGTCCAACCAAGCCCTGGAATACTCTCTAACCATCCAGTCCCTGCTTGCCCAGATACCTTCATCCGGTTGGTTTCATCAGTCTTTGTTTGAGTATCTGATCGACTTTCGGCAGATTCAGAAATTATGACGGTAAGTACATCCCCTACTTGCTTGCCTTTTTTATCTGTATACAGTGAGAAATTGGATGCCCAAGATTGGCCAACACAAACCCCGATGATCATCATACTGATTAATAGCTTTTTCATATGATACTCCTAATTTATTATTTCTACTACACCAGAAGCTCGAACAACTCCTTGTAGTGGTTTTTGAGATGCCTTATTGAGCACTCGGATTTCTTCATTCAAAACACCATTTTCACGAGCAATTCCCGCTACTTTTATAAAGGATTTTCCTAATTTTACTTTTAGCTGAATACTTTGGCCTACACTCACCAATTTTGGTTCTGCTAATTCATGAGAAAACAAAACTCTTTTGGCGACAAGTGTTCTTCTAGCCTCTTTGCCTAAAACTTCTTCAAAATTCACAGGCATTGATCTTTTGTCATGAGTCACTTCTTTAGAAATCAAAGCAATTTGATCTTCGCGGATAAGATCACCTTTATTAATTTTTTTAATCGTTTGTACAACTTTTTGCCACTGGCGAATAAGAACATTAAAGCGATGTCTTGAGATAAATTTATTGTTTTGAAAAACTTCCATCGTCACTTGTTCTTGACCTCGAGAATCAAAATTTGGTTTCACCTTCCAATGTAACTCGTATTCACCTTCTGGGATGAGAAGAGTTTTGACTATTGACTTGAACTTAATTTCCAAACTATCACCTACAGAAACAGCTTTTTCATTTACAAATTTCTTGATGATAGTCTTTAATTTTTCTTTACTAAGTGATTGAGATTTTGGTATTAACAATACCATTTTACTTCCTTCAAACCTGACTTTATTAATACCAATAACAGGGATTATTTTAAATTTTTCAGCTGTTTTCATGTAAAACTTTTGTGTGCGGCCTGGTCTTGGCATGTGACCAATAAAGATTTCTTTCAACATTTCAATGTCGTTTGAATCTTTCTGATCTCCAGAAATTTCAGCAATATCGCCTAAAGTAAAAGCACCAAGGTGACCTTCATATTGCTTTTTATATTCCACAACAATACCGGATGAGTAAATTGTACTCATAAGTAAGCTAAGGAATATAAAAGCAAAATTAGTCATTATTATCTCTTTAGTTGGTTAGCGGTGTTTAGCATGTCATCAGAAGTCGTGATAGCTTTTGATGAAACTTCATAAGCCCGTTGCGCAATAATCATATTCACCATTTCCTCAACCATTTGAACATTAGATGCTTCGAGGGATTGAGGTAAAAGCTTACCTGTAGAATTCATACCAGGCGCTCCTACAAATGGAGTACCTGATGCTGAAGTCGGCTGATAAAGATTACCGCCTAAAGCTTTCATACCACCTGGGTTAATAAATCGTGCTAATTCTATTTGACCAATAACAGTTGATTCACTATCGCCATTGAATAACACAGATACTGAACCTGTAGCGTCAATACCAAAATCACTAGTACCTTCAGGAACGACAATAGGGGGCTCAATAATAAAACCTTGATCTGTCGTCAAATAGCCCTCAGCTGATTTATTAAAATGACCATTTCTGGTGTAATTAGTAGTACCATCTGGCATTTGGATTTGGAAAAACCCGTCACCTTGAATGGCAATATCGGTCGGTGACCCGGTATTTATAATATTACCTTGGATAAAAATCTTTGAGTTCGAGGTAGCCTTAGTACCAAGACCAATTTGAAGACCCGTCGGTTTTTGAACCCCTTGTTCGGATTCCCCACCAGGTGCTTGAATTGTTTGGTACATCAAATCTTCAAACTCAACACGAGATTTCTTGAATCCCATTGTGTTGACATTCGAAAGATTATTCGAAATATTATCAATATAAAGCTGGTTGGCTTTCATGCCTGTTGCTGCGGTATAAATGGATCGTATCATTTTATTTTATCCTATCCTACTCGGCCAATTTCATTGACAGCTTTGTTTAAAGTCTCATCAATAGAACTTACGGCTTTAGCACTTGAGTCATATTGTTTTTGTATTAAAATCATTTTCACCATGGAATCAACCACATTAACATTAGAACCTTCTAACATACCTTGTGCTAGATGAGAAGCAGATTGTTCGGTGGGGGCATCTTTACCGTCTTTAAGTGCAAATAAGGAAGCTCCAATTCTCTTAAAGTCTTGCAAGTCGTTGGGTTGAATCAAGCTGAGTTTTCCCATTCGGTTGCCATCTACTGATACAACACCATCATTTGATACTTGAAAGTTTTCACCGTTGACACCAATACTACTCCCTGAGTCATCGAGAACCTTATGACCATTCAGGTTGACTAGTTCACCGGCTGTATTTACAGTAAATGAACCATTCCTTGAATATTGTTTTCCATTAGGGGTTTCAATTTCGAAAAAGCCTTGTCCTTGAATTGCAATATCAAAAGGATCATCAGTCGTAATAAGAGGACCTTGTTCTTGAGAAACATAATCTTCTACAAGTTTTTGCAATTCATTTTGATGAAGTTTCGATTCATCATTAGTGCCAATGGTTACGTTGGTCTTGCTCACAAGCATAGACTTTTTAAAACCAGTGG
>CAWVXU010000071.1:0-13646 GCA_963934255.1 uncultured Fibrobacterales bacterium | reverse complement strand
ATATTCTCAGTTTGAACAGCGCTATCGGCTAAATTAATATTACGAACAGCATCGAATGCTAACTTCTCACTAGAAACAGCCAAGTCTTTAATCCGTAGAGTATCCACATTAATTTCAAGAGTCGAATCATCAACAATCGCCCTAAGTGAACCATCAACATCTTTAGCAAGACCAAGACCAGCAACATCGGAATTCACTTTTTCTTTGGTAACAGCATTATCAAATATTTTAGATGTCATCACAGCATCATCAGAAAGCTTAGCAGCAGTCACGGCTAGGTCATTTAACTTAGAAGTACCAATTCCAAAATCCTTTAACCGTAAAGTATCACCGTTGAGTTCTAAAGTAGAATCATCAGGGGTGACCTCTAAAGAACCATCAGCATTTTGACCTAAACCAAGGCCGGCAACATTCGCGTTAATTTTATCTTTATTAATCGCGTCATCAGCAATTCCAAAAGTAATGAAGTCCCCACCGCTTGTATAGGTTAAAGATGAGTCTACACGAAGTACACCTTCTTCACCTGTGTTTCCTAGATGCCCTGGAGTCGAGAGGCTGTCCACTCCAACTTGAGAAAATTTACCTGATAGAGGAACCCAACGCATAGTATTGTTTTTTTGATCCCACGCTAGAACGTACCCATCTGTTTTATCATTTCCTTTATTGGAAATTTTTAATTTCCCTTCTGTGACTGCTTCATCTTTAATTTTAGACTGAACAACCGCCCCTTTAGAAATATTGTCGGCCGTAATAGCATTTGATGAAAGTGAAAGCTTTATTGTATTAGATTCGGCATTTAAAACAAAACTGGAATCACCTTCAAAAATAACATCATCTTTGAGACCATTAAACGATTTGACAACCACATCATTGTCAATTGAAGTTCCTTTGATAATTCGACCATTGACTGAGTGAGCCATAATTGACTTCGCTGCAATACTGAGAGGTATACGATTTAAAATTTCTGGTTCAGAATTAACCGCTAGAGAAACCCAAAGGTTCTCAGTAAACTTGGCCGCACTGGGCAATTCGACATTTGATCCAAGCTCAACATTGAACCAACCATTATTCAAAGTGGTAGTATGAGTCTCACTCCAAATAACTTTGCCACCTTCGGCTGCATCGTTTAGTGACACATGAAGTTGGATCTCGGCATTAAGTCCAATTTCCGTATTTGCAATCCTACCGTTGAGAGGTAAAGTCAGGCCAGCAGTTTGAGCATAGATATTCACGCACATGAAGCATAAGGTGACAAGGATTAAGAATTTCAAAACGCTACCTGATAATTATCAGCTGGTTTGTTGCAACCATACTCCAGGAAATTTTGAACTTGGTTTGGACATTTTGTCCCAAAATTAAAACCAAAAACAACCTCACTCTGGGAAAGAGAGTAAACAATCAGGATTACAGATAATCCAGAGATTTTGTTGCAGTTGCTCATGGTGCTCTTTACTATTGAGTGCACTAATTAATGTATATATATTAATCTTCGGAAAAAAAACTTCATAAATCAAGTGAAATCGTGCACTTATGAAAATTAGAGCTTTATTTTTTTGAGTTTTTTGAGCTAAAAGGACAAGTACCACTCACACAGTCCACTGATTAGGTAACATACCGCTGAAAAGCCCTATTAAAATTTAACTTCTCGCTTTCGCACTTGAGAGAAATTCCGAAGGATTACCCATGCCTCCACAAGTAACCAAACTTCTAATAAAAGCAGTATCACCGCTAGGATCAAAGTCATCCAAGTCGCTCCACCGACACCTAAAGTGAGATCATGATACCAAGTATAAATGTTGGTTATCATCGCAATTAAAGTGATAACTACGATTAAAATCATCGGTATTCCAATCGGCCAAGCCGGCCTTCTGGACTTCACCAAATAGACGTATAAAACAAGTAAAATAACAGCTGCAACTAACTGATTTGTAGTGCCAAATAACATCCACAACGGCCCCCAAACAGACTTGCCCATTAAAACTAAAGGGATTGCAGGACCTACGGCTACAACCGTTGCTAAATAACGGTTTTTAAATAAAGAGATACCCACCGCTTCACCAAATTCACTGACAATAATCCGCTGAATTCGAGCTGCAGTGTCCATGGAGGTTGCAGCAAAAGAAATAGCCAAAACTGCAATAATTACTTGAGCTGTTTTGGAGCTAAAGAATAGTGCTTCCAAAAAGGTACCGCCACCTTCAACAAAGTTAGCAATAGCATTAATTCCTGAAGCGTTCCAATCATGATAATGACCCGCCCAATCCGAAAGTCCAGCACCTACCGCAACAGTAGCCAAAACAGCCAAGGCTGACTCACTTAGCATTGCTCCATAGCCTATCAGACGAGCATCTTTCATTTTGTTTAATTGTTTAGACGTAGTTCCACTCGACACCAAACCATGAAAGCCTGAAATTGCTCCACAGGCAATAGTGACAAAAATCATAGGTAAAATGCCTGGAGCTCCACCATCTGCAGATCCCACAGATTCGCGAATCATAGGAGCTGACATCTCCGGGTTTAAGAAAATTAGACCTAAAACCAAGAGAGCTAGACCAACTATCAGCTGATGAGAATTAATAAAATCGCGTGGCTGTAAAAGAAGCCAAACCGGCATCACAGAGGCCACAGCACTATAAATGAGAAGAATAACAGCCCAAGTCTCAAAAGAGGATGGCATGAAGCCTAAACCCCCGACGTTGACCGGATAAGCCAATCCCACGGGGATCATGGCATACAAAAGTCCCAAAGCAATAAGAGAGGGTATAAGTAATTTGATCTTTTTTTTATAAATAAAATACCCAATGACCATGGCAATAACAATCTCAAAATTCACTGGAATCACAGACTCCGGGTATTTGGTAAACAAAACGCCGATAGCAAAAGAAAAAACCGCCAGAACGATCCAAATCAGAAAATAAATTAAAACTTGAAACAAAATACGCGCACGCGGGTGAATCACGGATCCCGCAATAGAGGCCATTGATTTGCCACCATGCCTTGCAGAGACTAGAAGCGAACCAAAATCATGCACAGAACCCATAAATATAGAGCCAAAGACAACCCAGATAATTGCCGGAAGCCATCCCCAATAAATAGCCACTGCCGGACCAATGATGGGAGCTGCCCCAGCAATAGAAGTATAGTGATGCCCCCACAAGATGTGTTTATCCACTGGTAAACAGTCAACATCATCTCTTAGCCCTGGAGTATGAGCAGGCGTCACCTCATTCTCGGAAACCTTAAACACTTTTTCAGCCAAAAACTTAGACCAAAAACGATAACCGACAAAATAAAACAGTAAAAACGAAACAACAACGATTAAAATAGCCACAAAATCTCTCCAAATATTGATGAAACAATAATAGCAATACTTGAGCAAAGAGAGTTGTTAGGGAAATTTGACCTAGAACTTGGGGTAAAGTGTGATAAACTATATCATATTTGCTCATCTTTAAGCTAATGCTGGTTATTGAATCCGCCGATAGGTATAATATAGGTAAGCACTAAAGCCCAGGAGGACCCTATGAATGAGTCATTGAACCCTAAAGACGAATATAGTGAAGCTAAGACTATCACCCAACGTCCCATCCGTCAAAAAGTCATTTCCCAAGATGATATTCTCAATCTCATTATAGCACTGGAAACCTCCAAAGATATGAGTGAAATCCTCGAGGACGAACATATTTTTGATAACTAAGTAACATCACTTCCTCTTTGACTCTGAATTATTAAATTTGGGGTACAGAGAGGAAAACTTGTGAATTTTAAAAGACAAATTGAATACTTACGACCTTATTTAAGGCCCTACAAATTCCAGGTAAGTCTTTCTTTATTTTTCGTGTTGATATCGACTGCTCTTGACCAAGCATCGCCTTGGATCATCAAGCTCATCGTAGATTTACTTACCCAATCCGAACAGCTCGATGGCCAAGTTCAATCTCAAGTCTACGAATATCTGTACCTACTTGCAGGCCTCAGTGTTTTAGCTGCAATTTTACTCTTTTTCCAACGTTATTTATTGATTACTTCAAGTCGTAAAGTTGAATACAGCTTACGTAAAAATTTATTTGAAAAACTACAAATTCAAAACCGTGATTTTTTTGATAAAAACCCTACTGGTGACCTTATGTCAAGAAGTACAAATGATCTTGATCACGTACGTGATTTAGTAGGACCAGTTATACTTCACATTGCCCGCATGGGCCTACTTCTTATCTACACAGGTATTTGCCTTTATTTGATTTCTCCTAAAATTGCTCTTGTAGGGCTCGGATTCAGCTTACTACTTCCACTTATTTCGATGAAATTCCTCAAATTTTTGTACAAAACTCATTCGACTAATCAAAAGTTTCTTGCCAAACTCAATACATTCTTACATGAGAGTATCTCAGGAATTTCAATCATTAAAGCTCATGTCATAGAGCCTCTTTTTATCAAAAAATTTACCGAACGAAGTGAAGAATTCAAACAAACATCTAAAAAAGTCGCTTATACTAACTCATTTATTTGGCCTATTATTGCTGTTGTCAGTGGATTAGGTATCTGTGCATCTTTACTTTTAGGATCTTATTTAGTTCAACAAGGTGAGATGACCATCGGCGATTTATCTGCTGCTATCCTTTATCTTGTAAAAGTTCAATTCCCTCTTGTGGGACTCGGTTGGGTCATTAGCCTGACTCAGAGAGGTCGAGCTTCACTAGATCGTATCATCGAGCTTGAAGATGCCATGCAAACTCAAGAAGAGTATGAATATGGCGCGCACTTTAATGACACGTTTGATCAATTAGAATTAAAAGACATGAGCCTCACATTGAGTGAAGTGAAAGTTTTGGACTCAATAAACCTGACAATCAAACGAGGGCAATCTCTAGGGATTGTAGGCGCCACTGGCTCAGGTAAAACATTACTTTCACAAGTCATCGCTGGTATTTATCCTTCTAGTCAAGGTGAAGTCAAGCTGAATCAAACTCCCATTATTAGCTTTAATAAATTGAGCTATAAGAGACTATTCTCGATTGCACCCCAAGACGGATTTTTATTTAGTGACTCTATTTATAACAACATCATTCTTGGTTCGCAAAACACCGACTCGCCTACTCTAGATGCCGAAGTCCAACAAGCTGTTGAAATTGCTGATTTCACTAAAGATCTACCCTCTATTCCGAATAGGCTTGAAGCTAGATTAGGAGAGAAAGGGATCAACCTATCTGGTGGTCAAAAACAAAGAGTGGGACTTTCCAGAGCGCTTATTGCCAATAAAGAAATACTCATACTTGATGATACCTTATCCGCACTTGATACTGAGACTGAAGCTCAAGTTTTAAAAAATCTGACGAGTCAAATTAAGGATTTAACTTCAATTGTTATTTCACATCGTTACTCTTCAGTCTCCGAGCTAGATCATATCATCGTACTTGATGAAGGCAAAATTGTAGAGCAAGGCAACCATAAGCAGCTCCTTGCATTACAAGGACTCTATTGGAACACTTGGGAAAAACAACAAATTACCACTCATTTGGCGGTAGATGATGTCTAAAGTTCATTCTGACAAAACCCATGCTGATCCAACAAATAGTGATAAGAATCCCGTCAAAGAATACCTAATTTCTGATCAACAACAGAAATTTCTCGATCTGCCATTACTTTGGAAAATTTTAAAAATTGCCCACAAATTCAAATTTCTGGGGATTGTAACATTCATCATATTGGTATCTAGCCAAGCTCTTCCATTTGTCTTCCCTCATCTACTTGAAGAGATAATAGATGAAGCAATTCCTAGTGGAGAATTTAGTCAAATTGTCAGTATACTTTGGATCTACCTAGGTATAACTCTCCTCCACGCGGCCTTGATGTTCATGGCAAATTACCTTTCTAAAACACTCGCATTTAATGTCATTCATCAACTAAGAGTTGATTTATTTCACAAAGTCACTAAAATGAAAATGGAGTTTTTTCATAGAACTCCTGTAGGTCGTTTAATGACGCGAATGACTAACGATGTAGATAGTCTCAATAGCTTATTTTCTGAAGGTCTTTTAGATTTATTATCGAGCGTATTTATGCTCATATTTGCCATTGTATTTATGTTTATCAAAAATTGGCAGCTCGCTATTACTACTACTCTAGTTTTCCCTGCAATGGTCATTATCACCGCTATTTTTAGAGTAAAAGTTCGTAACATCAATCGGATCATCCGTGAAAAATTAGCTTCACTCAATTCTATTTTACAAGAAAACCTCAATGGCATCAATCTCGTACAGATTTTCAATAAAGAAAAACACAGAGCCGACCTTTTTGATGAAACCAACGAAAGCTACAAAGAAGCATATATCAAAAATGTGTGGTACTATTCTGTTTTTTTCCCAGGCCTTTTCAGTCTGACGGACTTTTCACTTATAGCGCTTTACGCTGTGGGTGTTCATCTTATTATAGATGGATCTACTTCAGTCGGCACGCTCGTGGCCTTTGCTTGGTACGCATCGATGTTCCAACGACCTTTGCGGGAGATTTCTGATAAAATTACTCAACTTCAAAGCTCAATTGCCGCTGGTGAACGAGTTTTTACTCTCATGGAAACAGATGCGGAAGACCGCAATGGAACCTTGGATGTCAATTCTGGTGAAACATCAAAATCTGGAATTGAAATTGAAATCAAAAACTTGAAATTTGCCTACGAACAAACTAATCCGATACTTAAAAATATCAGTTTCAAAATTAATTCAGGTCAAAGAATTGCGATTGTCGGGGCTACCGGCAGTGGTAAAACCACAATAATGAACCTATTAAACCGCTTTTACCGAGCTGACGATGAACAAATTCTTATCAATGGTAAAGAGCTAGCCCATATTGATCGCTATTCTCTCAAATCGAAACTCGCTTACGTTTCTCAAGATGTCTTCTTGTTTTCTGACAGCATTCGTTCAAATATCGCATTAGATACCACTATTGAAGAAGATAAAATTTGGGAAATACTCAAACAAGTGAGAGCAGATACTTTCATTCAAAAGTTACCTAATGGTCTAGATACTATACTGAGGGACAATGGTTCAAACTTAAGCTCTGGTCAACGTCAACTCATTAGTTTTGCTCGAGCGATTGCTCAAGATCCACAGCTTTTGTTACTTGATGAGGCTACTAGCTCTGTAGATACAGATACTGAAGAGCTTATCCAAGAAGCATTAGAAGAAGTCCTGAAAGGACGTACTTCTATCGTCGTAGCTCACCGATTGAGTACTATTGTTAATTCTGATATGATTCTCGTTTTTCATCACGGTGAACTAAGAGAGTCAGGCAATCATGAGCAACTCATGCAAGAAGACGGAATCTATTCCCAACTGGTCAAACTCAACAATCTGGGATTTGAATAACCTGAACTATCCTCTAAAAAGGGTCCTTTCTTAAATTATTTAAAGCCCATATGCAAGAATTATCGCAAAATTCATGTTAATTTTAGACATAAAACAACTCTAAGCCTTGTGATAGTTCACTTTATTGTTAAGTTTGTCCCTATATTTGGAGAAGTGGCCGAGTGGTTTAAGGCGCAAGCTTGGAAAGCCTGTGTAGTTAATTCTACCGCGGGTTCGAATCCCGCCTTCTCCTTTAATTTTTCCCCTTTAATTTTTTCTGAGGTAATACATGTCAAAAGCAAGAGTTTCATTAGACGACGTATACGCTAACTCGAAGTGTGATGGTTCTATGTTCAAAGCAGTTAAAATGATGGCTGAAGAAGCACGTTTTATTAACGAGCAAGCTAACATGGGCTTTATTGAATTGACCAAAAAACCAACGACAATCGCCATGGGTAAGTTCCTGGACGAGCGTCTTGAAGTTGTTCCTGAAGTATCTGAAGAGATTTCAGACGAATCTGCAGAAGAACTAATTAGTTCGATTGAAACTGAAATAGTTGAAATACCTGTTGCTGAAGAACTCCCTTCTATTGAGACATTTATTGATGATGAAGAGCCTGTAGCAGAAGTCCAAACGGATGCATAATTGATGTATAATTGATGTATAACTCACTCGAGTTAGACTACAATTTTTAAAACCTTAAGTGTTTACACACTTAAGGTTTTTTTATTCTTAAGGCCTTTTTATTCACCCCCTATTAACAAAGCCTAGCTTATTGCCTCACGTATAAACTTATAGTTTTTAATCTATATCACATTGTTCACTCAATGTTGAAAACCACTCGCCGTAAAAGAGTGCTATTTTCTACTTTAGTAGCCATGCTTAAAGGTTTAAAAATATTACTCGGTGTCAGTGGTGGAATTGCAACTTATAAAAGTTGTGAGTTACTACGCTTACTTCAAAAAGAAGGTGCTGAAGTACGAGTCGCCATGACTCATTCAGCGACTCAAATGGTGGGTGTAGAGACATTCCAAGCTCTTTCACGATACACTGTCTCAACTCAAATATTTAATTCTTCAAGATCTCAAGATTGGTTCGAGCACATTGACTTATCTCGATGGGCAGACCTGATGATCATTGCACCTGCGACTGCAAATACTCTTGCTAATATCGCTAACGGAACTACGCCGGATATGGTCGCCCTGATGGCAATGGCCACGAGTGCTCCCAAGATGATTTGTCCTTCAATGAATACCGTGATGCTCATGAGCCCGGCTGTTCAAAGAAATATCCAAACCCTCAAAAGCGATGGCCATCAGATATTAGACTCAAATGACGGGATTTTGGCTTGTGGTGAAGTCGGAGCAGGTAGACTTCCAGAGCCTCATGAGATCCGTGACCAGGTCATTTTGTGGCACCTCAATCAATTACAAAATTCAAACAATACGCCCAAACCGAATATCCTCATCACAGCAGGTCGCACAGAGGAAGCCATTGATCCTGTCCGATATATATCTAACAAAAGCTCAGGTAAAACTGCCCTGACATTTGCTAAAGAATTCCTTCAAGCCGGATATCCAGTCAAATTACTTTGTGGACCAATTGATGAAGAAATCCCATCATGGATCAACACTACCAGATTTAAAAGTTCAAAAGATCTTGATAATTTACTCAAACAAAATTTCCCTGAGTCTCAAGTATTAATCCAAGCCGCCGCCGTAGCTGATTATAGACCAAGTACTATCTCAAGTAACAAAATTAAATCCAGCCGGGACCTTAACGAAATTAAGCTCACCGCAAACGATGATCTTTTAGCCAAATACACCAAACTTGGAACTTCAAATCAATACATCGTAGGATTTGCCTTAGAAACGACTAATGTCATTGCAAACGCAATTACCAAAATCAACAAAAAAGGCTGCCCTCTTCTCGTTGTTAACAACCCTGTTCAAGCCGACAGCGGATTTGGTAAAACAGAAGTGCTCAGTGGGATATTAGTTCAAGGACAAGATAATCTAGAGCTCAAAATTCAAAGTAAATCTGACTTAG
This sequence comes from uncultured Fibrobacterales bacterium, assembly GCA_963934255.1. Taxonomy (GTDB): domain Bacteria; phylum Fibrobacterota; class Fibrobacteria; order Fibrobacterales; family CAWVXU01; genus CAWVXU01. Next base: position 4,250 of record CAWVXU010000071.1, on the reverse strand, counting down.
CTAAACAAGTCATCATAAAAGTTTCTGAGTTCTTCAAGGTTCACTCGTGAGCTTAATAGATCAAATAAAAGAAGCCCTCAGAACTGAGGAAATCCTCTGTAATGACCATTGGATATTTGACGAGGCGTGGGTGGCGCCCGCACAAGAATCTGTTCAGCCTCCACATTCAACTCAATCAAGCCAGCTCAGTCAAATAAATCAACACAGTCGGCTTCAAGTAAATAGACCATCAGGCCATACTCCTACTCCAACTCCTCAGCCGGCCAACAATCCGAGTCAAGAGATCAAACCTTTGACTGCCAATCAAAAATTCATGAATAAGTTTAATTCAAACCAGGAAGAGTCCGCCAAGCGCAAAGGTCTAGGTGATATTAAAGTACCCAAGCCCGTTAAGCCAAACTTTGAAGATGATACCAAAATTCAATCGGCAACTAATCTTGAAGAATTTAATCACCTATTATTTGAACATCCTTGGTATAAAAACTTACAACAACATTCTCCTAAGATAGGGAAAGTAAACCTATTAGCAGGTCAGGGACCAATCAATCCACAGCTAATGATTATCAATTTACAACCCTACCCAGATGACATCCAACTAGGTTACCCTTTCAGCGGTGCCCCAGGTGATCTACTAAAAAAAATGCTCAAAGCCATTGGGATTGAGAAAAACTTAAGCTATCAGACATTCTTAGATCACAGCTTTAGTGCCAAGAAACTTCTGCCTAGAGACCGTATCTTCTTATTAGAGATTCTTAAAAAAGAAATTGAACTTGTTCAACCCAAAGTAATCTTAATATTCAGTGAGGAGTTGGCTCAAACAGCTCTCAATGTGCGAAATTTAGAGGCAGTAATTAGTACTGAATTAAAACTATTAAACATCCCGACGGTGGCTACTTACCCACTTCATTGGATGTTACATGACGAAGGTTGGAAGCGCCCCGCTTGGACCACACTTCAAACGTTGAAAGCCATTTTAGAGGAATCATGAGTAAAAAAGACTTCAAAAACCCCCAAGAGATCACGTCAAAGACCGTTTCTCCGGAGTTACTAGGTGGACGACTTCCGCCTCAAGCCCTTGATGCCGAAAAGGCTGTACTCGGTGCAATGCTTCAAAACAACGCCAGTATCGACGCGGCAATTAGCGACATCAAATTAGTCCCTAAAGACTTCTATCTAGATAAACACAGTTTCGTTTATGAAGCCATTATTTCACTCTTTGATGACAACAGACCCATTGACGTCATCACTGTCGGTGAAGAACTACAAAAAAACAAAAAAGCCTGGGGCCTCATACAAGACCAACAATTTCTTTGGGATCTCACTACCGAAGTTTCATCAGGTGCCCACGTTCCGTATCACGCAACTATTGTCAAATCCAAATCACTCCTTCGTGAACTTATCGCCACTTGCTCTAACATCACTAATCGTTCACTTGATCCATCTATAGAGCCTAAAGAAACTTTGGCATACGCCGAGCAACAACTTTATGCTATCTCCGATGATAACACAAAAGGCGACCTAGAACACGTCAAAACTGTGATGGCACGTACAATGGAGATGATTGGTCAATATAGTTCAGGGGGAGTCACTGGCACCCCTACTGGATTTACTGATCTTGACACTTTAACTTCAGGACTCAAGCCTGGAGAATTGATTGTTTTGGCTGGACGTCCTGCCATGGGTAAAACAGCCTTTGCACTAAGCCTTCTTGGTAATTGTACGATTGATGCTCGTAAATCAGTCGTCTTTTTTAGTTTAGAGATGCCTGGCGAACAACTCATGCAAAGGGTACTTTGTACTCGCTCTGAAGTAGATATGTCAGCTCTGCGTCAAGGGCGGCTCCCACAAGCCGAAATGAACAAAGTAATCATGAATGCCGGCCCAATTTCTGAAGCGAATATTTTTATTGATGATACAGCATCTTTATCCCTTTCAGATCTTAAATCCAAAAGTCGTGCCCTTAAAAAACGCCAAGGTCTAGATCTCATTATTATTGACTATTTACAACTCATGGATGGCCCTGGAGAATCTCGTCAAGTACAAATTTCTACAATCTCTCGTGGCCTCAAGGAGCTCGCCAAAGAATTGAAATGTCCGGTAATTGCACTTTCACAACTTTCTCGTAAAGTCGAAGAGCGTCAAGGCGATGGTAAGCCGATGATTTCTGATTTGCGTGAATCAGGTGCAATCGAGCAAGATGCCGATATGGTTTGGTTTGTTTACCGCAAGATCATGTATGACAAAAACGCAGACCCTACTGGAGCAGAGTTGATAGTTGCCAAACATAGAAATGGGCCAACTGCAGATATTAATCTTACTTTTCAAGGGAAATTTGCCGGATTCTTTAATTTCAGCCATAGATCTGATGAACCTGTTGACTCTTCGTTCAGTTATTGATAAAATTGTTAGGAAGGAATATATTATTGTTTAACATCATATTCAAATATCCAGTCCTGACAATTTTATTGGGGCCGCCTGTTGCATTATTAAATATTGCCAAAAATGGCATTGTGACTGCCACAGATGTGATGATTCTATTCTTCCAAACTTTAGCTCGTTTCCCTCTCGTATTTAAAAACAAAGATCTCACCCTCAAACAAATGTTTGCGGTAGGGATTAGCTCTATTCCTCTTGTGATGGTCACCTCTGTTTTTACCGGCATGGTAGCAGCTGTCCAAGCTGAATATCAGTTCCGAAATTTCGTTCCAGATAAGTTCATCGGCACTGCCGTTTGTAAAATGGTCGTTATTGAACTTGGGCCAGTACTCACAGCGCTTGTAATGGCTGGTCGAGTGGGCTCTTCATTGGCAGCCGAGATTGGCTCAATGAAAGAAAAAGAAGAGCTTGATGCCATGGTTGTTCTTGATCTTGATCCTCTTAGATATCTAGCTATGCCCCGTCTTATTTCTTTTATGGTGATGATGCCTTGTTTGACTATTATGTCAATTGCCCTTGCCATTTTAGGTGGTCTATTTGTGAGTGTTCTCGCTTTAGACTTGACTACCTACACTTATATATCAGGTCTCAAATACTTTTTCTCACCAATGGATATTGCCGCTGGCTTGGTCAAATCTTTTGTCTTTGGTATAGCGATTTGCATGATGGGTTATTATCATGGTATCTCGGCTGGTTCCGGTGCTCGTGGTGTCGGTGTTGCTACAATGAAGGTTGTTGTTTCAGCCTGTGTACTCATTCTTATTTTTGACTTTTTAATCGCACTCGTTTTCTTTAGCTAGTGTTGGAGCTTTTATGCCAGGTGTAAAATTTGATCCAAATGACGTAATGATCCGTCTTAAAAATCTTAAGAAATCCTTTGGACCACAAGATGTTTTAAAAGATGTGACACTCAATATTCGTCGTGGTGAAACCATGGTTATTATTGGACAATCAGGTGGTGGCAAATCCGTCATCCTGAAACATATGATTGGGCTACTTCAACCTGACTTTGGTGAAGTTTCTATTGATGGCACAGTCATCTCCACGCCAGACTTTTTTGACACCAAAACAATTCGCAAAAAAATGGGTATGCTTTTTCAAAATGGAGCATTATTTGACTCAATGAATGCGGGTGAAAACATTGCATTCGCTCTTAGAGAGCACGACAAATCCCTGAAAGAAGACGAGATTCAAGATATCGTCACCGAAAAACTTCAAATGATCCATCTCAAACCTGAGTTTAGGACTAAAATGCCCAGTGAACTTTCAGGTGGAATGCGCAAACGTCTTGCCCTTGCTCGAGTCATTGCCTTAAATCCAGAAGTCATTCTCTATGATGAACCGACCACTGGCCTTGACCCTATTACAGCTGATGTCATTAATGACCTGATTATAGACATGCAGCAAAAACTAGGCGTCACTTCAGTTGTAGTCACTCATGATATGACTTCAGCCTATAAAGTAGCCGATCATATGGCTATGCTATATGAAGGCCATATCATTGATTATGGGACTCCTGATGAGATTCGCAACACACAAAATCCTTACGTTAAACAATTCATTACAGGCCAGCGCAAACTCCCTGTAATAGACTAAGAAAGCTTACAATAACTGAAGTGAATACCGCTTATCCTACTGATACTCATCTTGACGCGGGGGAAGGGCTCAAAAGTTATACACAAATATTGCGATATTACCTTTGGACGCCAAGGGTATTGATCAAAACCTAACAGGTTCAATTGGTAAATTTGATTATTCTTGGGGGGATGGCAAAAATGCAATCAACTAGCGTTGGTTTTGAAGCCAGTATCACA
>CAWVXU010000070.1:0-14066 GCA_963934255.1 uncultured Fibrobacterales bacterium | reverse complement strand
TGTCTCAGAAAGTTATAAAGTGTTTTACCCCGTGAAAATTGCCGACCCAAAGTTTCAAATAAATTCGTGTTCGGTTTTTTGTCGGTTTCCACATAGTTGAGTCCACTAAATTTTTGGGCATAATTAATGACGAAATTTTTTACTTTTCGGTGAGATTTCTTGAACTCTTTGGTTTGTAAAAACGCCGCTCCAAGAATGGCCCCCATAGATGTTCCTGAATAAACAGCAATAGGAATGCCTGCTTTTTCCAAAGCTCTTAAAACACCTAGATGAGCGAAGCCTCTAGCGCCACCACCTCCAAGTGCAAGTCCGATTCTTTTGGGTTTATTCATATAATACATCAATCGGGAAAGAGTCCTAAAAATATGATACAACAAAGCCAAAGCTCAAACAAGTAAAAAATAGTTTTTATTGAAGTTTGAGAAAGAAAAGTCTTTTGGGGTGATTTAGGCTAAGAATCCGAGGTTTATAACTGAAGCGAATTAATATCTTACTGAGGTTTTGAGCCAAATTGTATTAATTTCAGATGATTGGTTCGCTAAAACACCTTGGTTTGAATTATTAACATATCTCAAGCCAGCTTCAAAGTCACTATAATACCATGGTGCCCAGACTACACTAGCATCTACAATGTGAGACGTTTTTGGTTTTTCGCCGAGAAATACCTTAGTGGCAGAATCAAATTCTTCACTGTGTAAATCTAAGATAGAGCTTCCTCTATCGTACAATTGATGTTGCTGCCAAGTGTAAGCTAAATTGATTGCTAGGATATCAAATATGTTTTGGGTGTAGGAACTAAAAACTTGATGGGAATTAGGTGGAAGTGAGCTACCGATAAGGAAACCATGATTTTGAAATTGATTATCTGCAGTCACATGGGAAAAAAGCCAGGGCTCTACGCGAGCATATTCCAGTTGAAATGAATTCCCCCAGGTAAAGAAGTCAATCCATTCAAAGCCAATGGTCAAGGCGTACTTATTACCCCAATAGTTTTTGTGAATTTCAGTAGGAGACAACATATCATCAAGGAATAATTCGGCATAAGCTCTTAAATTGTTGATGATTTTATAATCAACATCAAGACCTAGAGTCGTGTTATCACGATCACCTGTGTGATGCTCTGCAACGAAATAGGGGACTAAAGGAGTCCAATAAGTCCAACTGTTGTCTTCTCTCGATGTAGAAATAAGCTCATAAATACCGAGCTTCCAATCATGGAGCTTGACTTCAATACGGTGTCCAAAAAGCATGGCCTTGGGAGTGTGGATAAGACCTTGTCTTTGTGCAGCAAATTGAAGATAGGTAACTTTACCCCAATCCATTCTTATTCGAAATTGTGGCATGGGAGGCGCTTGCCCTGGCTTAAAATATCCTCTTCGCACACCTTTCCAATAGGGAGTGTAGAGACTGGAGTCTGTTAGGCTATTATTGGGACCGATGATCTGATCGTTATTAAGAGAATCTTGTAACCACAAATACCCTGAAGACGAAATTCCTGAGTGCTGTTCAATCCCTGGCCCCCACTGATTCCAATCTTGGCCAAATTCAAGAGTAAAGATATCCGGTGTCCAAGAGAATATTGCGCGAAAAGCATCTTGAGAAGCATTAGTGAAAACCGCGCCCTCACCTAGGCGATTATCGGGAGTATTATAAGGAAGGCCGAGCGAGGGGTCATAGGTGTCACTAAATCTAGCTTCGCTAGAATAGTCTCTGATGACACCTGCTTGGGCTTGATAAGAGATGTTTTCACCCCATTGTCCTTCAAATTGCCCTCCAATTATATCCCATAGTGTACCATATTGTGCATCATTTGAGTCTGATTGAGCATAGTCCAAATCATAAAAACCGGAAAAATGAATGCTTTTTACATCTCGACTAAATGACTTTTGCTCCGATCTTCTTGTTGATCCAGCGTCTGAAGTTTTTATTTTACTATACCTCTCTTTATACCTTAAGGGGTATAACGAAGGGTCTTTTGTGATCCCGTATTCAATTAAAAAATACCTCAGTTTTTTTCTTTGTAGGGGAGCAAGTTGAGATGATTTCTTTGCAAGTAGGATCAATGCATCTTGGATGACACCAGATTGCAAGGGCAAAGTATTTAAACCTTGAATGTCAATGAGGCCTTTGAGTTCCATTTTTTTGATAAATGCATTTACGGGGTGATCCACAGCTACAGGCCAAGAAAACGCCAAGCTAAAACACACAAAAAGTGCTGTGAAGGCGGATTTATATAAAGATTGTAACAGAGTTTTCACTATAACATCGCCACAAGAGCGGTTTCAAACTGCAAATTATTCCTGATTGTACCATCTTTGAGTTGAGCATCAATTTCAGAAAGACGAACCAAAATTCGTTCTAAAAGGGCTAAGGGTCTTTTGGCCGATTGAGCAGGTACGTTATTAATCTTGGTAAATAAGTATTCGTGGATTTTCATTTCTTTGGCAATTTGATTGGGTGCCACACCCTCTTTTAATAAACCGTTGGTGATAATCAGAGTCTGGACATGATTCATGAATTGAACAATCATACTAGATCCAAGTTGTGCTCCAGGTTTACTCGCATTTTCAATCAAACGGAAGTTTTTGACAAAATCAAGTGCATTTCGATGTCCAAAAGCGTTAATTAAGTCAAAAATATTGCCTTCATTATTTGAAACGACCACTTCTCGAATCATATCAATGGAAATTTCAGAAGAATCTGGGGCAAAGTTGCGAAGTTTTTCGAATTCGTTGTCAATTCGAGGAATATCGGGTCCGGTGAGTTCAATTAAATGCTTGGCGACGGACTCATGCATCTTAAATTGAAAATCGCGCGCTCTTCCCATTGCCCATTTGGGTAATTCATAATCGCGCGGAGCTTTGAAATCTTTAATTTCACCCATTTTTTTGATGGTTTTAGAAAATTCACTCCGAGCATCTACTTTGGCCCCTTCAAAGAAGTAACCATTAGTCTCAGAAGCTGTTTTTAAAAAGTTGCTCAACTCTTTGAGTTGGTTGACCCCAAGTGATTCAACGCCTTTAAGTATAATTGCCTTTTTATCGGCGAACATTGAATTTCCACTGCCTGATTGAAAAAAACGATCAAGTGCGGGAGTTTCTGACGAAGTATCCTGGCATTGAATAACCTCTTTACTAAAAGGGTCAGAAATAAGCGTACCTAGAAATTTCTCAACATCTTTGTTGAGAGCTTTTTTTCTAGAAACGGCATCATCACCTTTGTAAAGATTAATCATTGTATTGCCTTAAAACTTTCAGAAACCATTAAAACTTTGAGGACTCAATTATAATCGATGACCTTAAATTGTTTCAAACCCCGAGGAGTTTGCACATCAGCAACTTCACCACGTTTTTTACCAATGAGTGCTTTACCAATTGGAGATGTTGAGCTGATTTTGCCTTTCAGCGGCTCGACTGAGTCTTGAGAAACTAGCTCAAAAACTTGTTCTTTAGAAGTGGCCAAATTTTGAACAGTCACAATAGCGCCAAAGATGATGTGCTCGGCAGAAGCAGTGTCTACAGATATAATCTCTGAACGTGCCAGACGATCTTCAATATACTTGATGCGGTCTTCAATATGACCTTGCTTTTCACGAGCTGCATGGTAATCTGCATTTTCTTTTAAATCACCATTTTCACGAGCAACCGTAATAGCTTCTATCACTATAGGACGTTCAACCTTTTTTAGGTTGTGCATTTCAGCACTAAGATCGTCGTGGGTAGACTGATTCATTGGAACTGATTCACTCATCATAAACCTCTTTAATTCTTATTTTAAAAGTACAAAACAACCCCTAGTGAGGACTAGGTTCTGCTTTTATTCCTTCAAATATACCTTTTCACCAAATAAAGACTAATTTTTTGGAAAAATATTTTGGAGATACTGATGAATCAGTTTCATATTGTTGAAAATTCAGGTGTCGCTTGGCCTCGGGGCTTTCAAGTTGCAGGTATCAAAGCAGGTATCAAAGCTTCCAAGAAGCATGATTTGGCTATTATTATTTCTGATGAAGATGTTAGAACATTTGGAGCATTTACTCAAAACCAAGTGGTGGCGGCACCGGTGGTTTTAAGTCAAAAAATTTTAGGTGAAAACTCTATGACTCGGGGGTGCTTGATTAACTCAGGTAATGCCAACGCATGTACCGGGACCTTGGGGATGGAGAATGCTCAAGAGCTCGTGCAATTGACTGAAATTTTTTTTGATCTCGAGCCCGGAAGTATACTAATATGTCAAACGGGAATTATCGGCGTACAACTCCCGATGGAAACCATTAAAAACGCTCTTCCTCAACTCAAAAATCAGCTTTCCAAAGACACAGATACATTGGATGCAAGTGGACTTTTTGCTGAGGCGATATTAACAACTGACACTTGCCGCAAAGAAATTGCAGTGAAGATTGACACTCACTTAGGCGAAATTAGAATTGCTGGTGCCTCTAAAGGGTCCGGGATGATTCACCCGAACATGGCGACGATGTTGGCATTTGTCACCACAGATGTTGAGCTAAGTGCTGATTTTGAAGCCGAGTTTAAAGCGATAGTTGATGATAGTTTTAACTCAATTACCGTAGATGGCGATACCTCAACTAATGATACGGCTCTTTTGATGTCGTCCAAAGGTTCAGGAATCAAATATGAAGATTTATCTTTGGCTGAGCAAGGTGAATTCAGAAAAGCCATTTTTTATGTATTTGCGGATCTCGCTCAGAAAATCATCCGTGATGGTGAAGGTGCAACCAAATTTGTAGAAATTAAAGTTCGCCAGGCCAGAAGTCGCCAAGAAGCTCGCCTGATTGCTCGATATGTTGCCAATTCTAAACTCGTCAAAACCGCGTTGTTTGGAAACGATCCAAATTGGGGACGAATCATAGCGGCAATAGGAAATACTGGAGTTCCTATTCATCCAGAGAAAATTTCAATTAAATACGATGACGCCTATGTGCTGATGGCAGGCGAGCCAGCCTCAACTCCAAGCGACAAATTAGAAGCAATTGCTTTAAAAAAAGAATTTGTCATCGACATTTCCTTAGATCTTGGTGATGCAAGTACTTCAATTTGGACCTCAGATTTATCTTATGAGTATGTGAGAATTAATGCCGAATATTCAACTTAAGTAGTTGGCCCACATCAATGTTTTACTCCTGCGCTTCTAAGTGATTAAATACCATAGACTTAGCGATTTTTCAAATACCCAAGAAGGTTAGCTGGGTAAGTGACTTATCATATCTGAAATGAATGAGGCGCTTCAATGTGGCAAGCTTTTTTCATTTTACCTCCCTAAATTACCCCTAAAATGAACCTCAAAATCTAAATTAGTATCAATTGCAACCGACACGTTTTAGGAAACAACCTTAGGGAAGCCTTAATTCAATTTGATCGTGTGTCTGGGTCAGATTTAATTTGGAGAAACAAATGAACGCATTAAATACTTATTTGGCTAAAACCCCATCAGAGAAAATAAACACTGAGATGGTTGCCTATGTTGCAAACCTCACTTCTGTCGCTAAAGTAGCACCTGAGATAGTATCATCGATTGTTCAAGAATTTGACGATCAACGTTCTAACCTTAAGCTGATTGCTTCTGAAAATTATTGTTCACTTTCAACTCAGCTGGCTATGGGTAACTTACTCACAGACAAATACGCAGAAGGCTTTGCCAATGCTCGTTTTTACGAGGGTTGTGACAATGTAGACTCAATCGAAGCTCGCGCCTGTGCACTTGCTTGTGAACTTTTTGGTGCAGAGCACGCATTTGTACAGCCTCACTCAGGCGCAGATGCCAATATGGTAGCCTTCTGGGGAATCCTTCAGGCTCGTATTCAAGTTCCTGAACTAGAAATTTTAAAAGTGAAAAATCCGGACGCACTTTCTCAAGAAGATTGGGAGACAATCCGCACTAAGCTGGGAAATCAGTCGATTTTAGGTCTAAATCTAGCAGCTGGTGGTCATTTGACTCATGGCTATAGGCATAATGTTTCCGGTAAAATGTTTGACGCACACAGCCATGGTGTCAGTGCAGAGACGGGGCTTTATGATTATGATGCAATCGAAGCTCAAGCGATTGAAGTTCAACCTCTCATTCTCATTGCTGGTTACTCAGCTTACCCTCGCGCAATTAATTTCAAACGCATGCGTGAGATCGCAGATAAAGTGGGTGCAGTACTTATGTGTGATATGGCTCATTTTTCGGGCCTAGTAGCTGGTGGAGTCTTTAAAGGCGAAGAGTCTCCATTTGGATATGCCGATGTTGTAACATCAACTACTCACAAAACTTTACGTGGACCTCGTGGTGGTATCATTCTTTCTACGAAAGAATTTGGACCATTCATGGATAAAGGTTGTCCATTAGTACTTGGGGGGCCACTTTCTCATGTGATGGCAGCTAAAGCAGTTGCTTTCAAAGAAGCTTTATCTGATGATTTTAAAGAATATGCTCAGAATGTTGTAGATAATGCTGCTGCTCTTGCTGCTGAACTTCAAAATCTAGGAATGGTCATTACAACTGGCGGGACAGAAAACCACCTCATGCTTGTAGATGTGACGCCATTTGGTGTCTCTGGCCGTCAAGGTGCTTCTGCGCTGCGGGATTGTGGGATCACGTGTAACAAAAATGGCATACCATTTGATAAATTATCACCAATGATCACTTCAGGGCTTCGTCTTGGTACCCCTGCAATGACATCTCTTGGAATGGGCGTTGACGATATGAAAGAAATTGCTTCGATTGTGAAGCTTGTCATTGAAAATACCCAATCAGGTGTTGTCGCTTCAGGGCCTAATGCTGGTAAACCTTCTAAAATCAACTATTTAATTGCTGATTCGGTTAAAGAAGAAGCTTTAGGTCGAGTTAAATTGCTTTTAGCAAAATACCCTCTCTACCCAGAACTTGACCTTGATTTCTTAAAAGAACAATTTTTGATTAACTAGAAATTTAAATAACGGAATTCCTTCTTATACTCTTCTTGATAATTAAGAAAGCAATCCTTTAAACACAAAAGAGTTCACTCAAGCGAGTGGGCTCCTTTTTGTTTAAAGCTAATAGTGCTAATTTACTAAGCTTTTTTGTTATTTGACTCAAAATTGCTTATAATTTGAAGTGTAAATGAGGTTGAAATGGAATTCTTAAACAGGTGAATAGCTAAGATGATTAAAGTGACTGCAGAACTTATTTTAGACCAAACCAAAGAATTGTTTGATCTTGGTCTAGGGCATGCCACTGAAGAAATAAGTCAACTCGTTGACTCTGAAGTCAAACTCTCAGTTGCTTCAGCGAACTTTTGTCCGCTCAATCAGATCGCTCAAGAATTAGGTGGGGTGACTCGATACGTAGTCGCCATTTACCATGAATTTATAGGTGAATTAGAGGGTAAGGGGTTTTTGATTATTGATCAGGAATCAAGTATTAGATTAGTTCGTTATTTACTCAATGATGAATTTCACTGTGAGTATATGACGGAAACTGAAAAAGATGTGATAGTTGACCTTTGTTCTGAGATAACCAATGGTGTTTTAGCAGTTCTAAAAAGCAGTTTAGATCTGAAGTTAACTTCGAGACTTCCAAAGTATTTAGAGGGCACACTAGGAAGTATTTTAAATGAAATGATGGGCAAAGACGCCAAAGAAGATTTATATCTTCTTGTTAAAGTGAGTGTTGAATTAGCTGATAAAAATGCATTGAGTGAGTTGATATTTGTCCAAACACATTCTGATTTTCAGAATATAATTGATCCATTGACTCGGTTGATTCAAAACAAAATGGAGTCATAGCTAGTGATACAATTAAAAGAACTTTCTCTTTTGGCTCTTGATGCGCTTGAGAGTGGTGTCATTATACTTGATAAAGAATTAAAAATTCTTTATGTAAATGAATGGTTAAAAGAGCATTTATATGGTGGGGTGGCAATTCAAGGTAATACATTCATGGCCGCTTTTCCTGATATGGTGGGAAAACGAATTCACCATACGATTATCAAATGTTTAGAATTTGGGTTATCCAAAAAAATTGCAACAAGACTCCTTGATACGCCATTTCCATTGTTTGATCTTTTGGAAAGAGAAAAACAACTTCTACAATCCATATCAATTTATCCTATCAAAATTAAAGATGAAAACTTTACATATATTGATATTCACAACGTTACCAATAATTATCGCCGAGAAAACGAACTCAAGTCACAAGCGTTACATTTGCAGAAATTAGCAAATTATGACCCATTAACTGGGATTATGAATAGACGCTATTTCAATCAAAGGTTGGAGGAATTTGTTGCTCAATCTACTCGAATGAAAACCAGATTTGCCATCATGTTTTTGGATTTGGATCGCTTTAAAGAAGTCAATGATAAATATGGTCATAATATAGGTGATGAGCTGCTCAAGAGAGTTTCAGATTATCTAAAAAGAGTACTTCGTAAAAATGATATTGTGGGTCGCTTTGGTGGTGATGAATTTATCATCTTAATTGATAATATTGTGAAAGAAGATCAGCCTGCACAAGTTGCTGCTAAACTTATTGAAGGTTTTAAATCTAAATGGATCATTGAAGATAATGAAGTAGGTGTGGGTGTTTCAATAGGTATTTCTGTTTTTCCTGAAGACGGAACAACGGGAAGGATAATATTACAAAAAGCTGATACAGCAATGTATTCAGCTAAAAATTTAGGAAGAGGAAGATTTCAGTATTTTTCTGCTAAAATGGGTGAGAATGTTCAAGAAAAAGCCAAGCTCGAGCGCGAAATTAGGATTGGCCTGGAGCAAGGTCAATTTGAACTTTATTTTCAGCCACAAATTAATTTAGACACAATGAAAATCCACGGGTGTGAGGCTTTAATAAGGTGGAACCATCCCGAACGCGGACTAATTGCTCCCTTGCATTTTATTCCATTTGCAGAGCAAAGCTTTTTAATTGTCAGCATTGGCAAATGGGTCATTGAAGAGTCAGCTAAATTTTGCAGCCAATTAGGACTTAAGGGTTTGGCCGATATATTAATGAGCGTCAACCTGAGTCCACGCCAATTTGAAACACTATCATTATACGATGTTTTGCAACATGCGATTCATGTCCATGGAGTCAAGCCAGCTCAGTTTATCCTAGAAATCACCGAAACGCATCTCATGAGTTCTCAGGAAAAGTCAATTAATACTCTTAAAAAACTTAAATCAGAAGGTTATCATATTGCCTTGGATGATTTTGGGACTGGGTATTCTTCACTAGCTTATCTCAAAAATTTGCCGTTAGATTATTTGAAAATTGATCGAGTGTTTGTAAAAGACTTAGTGGATGATTTAGTGGATCAAAAAATTATTACAAGTATCATTAAGCTCGCTCAAGGTCTATCTCTTCAAGTCGTCGCTGACGGTGCTGAAAACATGAAGCAAGTTGAAAAGCTAAAAGAATTAGGTTGTGAAGTTGTGCAAGGCGCCCATTACGCCAAGCCAATGCAAGCGGATGAGTTTTTAGATTACTGTATAAGGTTCCAAGGTGAATATTAGACCAGTAAAGTCCGGTAAAGTCAGGTTAGAAATGGGGGAATTACGAATAAAGTATTGAATTTTAACCTTGAATTACTATAATTGCGAAGTCTGTTATAAAACAAACTGAACGAGGAAACATGTACGCAATAGTTGAAGCAGCGGGTTTTCAGCAAAAAGTTGCTCTCGGCCAAACAATTCGAATCCCTTCTAATCAAGGTGATGTCGGGTCTGAGGTTGAGTTCAAGTCCGTTTTACTATACACTAATGGTAGTGAAGTAAAAGTAGGCACCCCTGTTGTTGAAGAATCCCTAGTAAAATGTGAAATTCTTTCTCACGGTCGTGAGAAAAAAGTGATCGTCTATAAGAAAAAACGTCGCCAAGGCTACGAAAAAAAGAACGGTCACCGTCAAGGTTTCACAGAAGTAATTATCACTGAAGTTAAATCTGGCTCAGAATCTGCTGTTGTAGATCCTACGCTTGTAGTACGTGCTCGCGCTCGCGCTATCGCACTTGCAGCTCAGAAAGTAACTCCTGTTGGTTTAACACGTAAAGAGAAAATCGCTGCTGGCATACCTAAGCCTGCTAAGATTAAGAAAAACTCTACACGCGTTTAATCGCTTAACTTTGAAAGGAAGATTCTAATATGGCTCACAAAAAAGGTCAAGGTGCTACCAAGAATTCCGGAGATCCAAATCCGAAGTATCTTGGAGTTAAAAAATTTGGTGGAGAAGTTGTCATCGCTGGGAACATCATTGTTCGTCAACGCGGTACTAAATTTCACGCTGGTAATAATGTCGGTCTTGGAAAAGATCACACTATTTTTGCTCTTATCGACGGAAAAGTTACTTTCGAACAAAAAGACAAAAGACGCCAAAAGATTTCAGTTTACCCAGTAGAAGCTTAAATTAAGCTTTTCAAGGGATATTTTGAATTTTAAAAAAGACTGCTCTGATGAGTGGTCTTTTTTGTTTTTATAGAATCATTTTGAAATACCCTTATCTCGGCGGGTTTAGTCGGATAAAAATTTCTAAATTGTCAATCATGAATGCTATTAATCTAATAAAATCCAAATTCCATCAAGTCATATTGGGCTGGATGTGTGTATTAGTTTTAAGCTTCCTGTCTGCTTGCACTGATAAAAATAAAGAAGACAACTTTGCCCTTGAACGGGAGATCCCAGGGCTTCGCATTGAATTTGAAGGACTCGGTGAAGAGTCAAAGTATTTTGTGAGTTGGGATGAGCCAGTAGCGATGCTTACTGAGCCTGATAAGTTCAAGTCATACTATGTGTGGGTAGTGTTAGATGCAGAAGCTCAAGAAGCCTTTCTTGAGCGTGAGACACCGAGTTCGAGTGACCTCAAAGATTACAATGAGACTAGCTGGTCCAAAGATATTTTGTTATTCAAGCCAACCATCAAAGAGGGTGAATTACCACGCTTTGAGATTACTTCCGAATTAATTAATGAAGCCAATGAACGCGGCACAAGATCTATAACTTTGGTCGTATGGGCCGACTTTGGCATTGACTTTCGAGCAGCTAGAATCCCTACCAAATTTTACCTTCAAGATGTCTTTCCTGCCGACCAAGTGGGCGTCCGAGTTGAAACCGGCCCTGAATTCGCCAAGCTCTCTTGGACTCGCCCTGAGGATTTGTTCTCGCGTATTCCTAATCGTGAAAATGGGATGATTTTTGGATATAATATTTCCGTCAGCTATGTTGATCAACTCTCGGCGCCGAGTGAGCTGAGCGCGGTCAAATGGCAACTAGACTCTAGCTCAAGTCAACTTGATTCCCAGCATGTTTTAACAGAGAGTTTCATCAAAACCAAAAATGATGGTCAGCCTCTTAGAGACAACTCCGATTACATTACTAACAAGCCCAACGATGGCAATGACTATGGAACCTTAAATATTGCAATTTTAGATAGTGGTCGTTCAGGTGAAGCCGATGATGAATTTGTGCTTTACCTTGATGGATTCACTCCAATCAGGACTTATGAATTATCTATTATCGCTCTTGACTCACTAGGCAACACTTTGGATCTAGAAAGCAATTCATTTATCAGTCCATTGGTTATGCAGTTTTCAACTACAGATACAACCCGTCCTGAGCTAGCAGACAATCTTCAACTGAAACCTGATTCGGTAGATGCGAGTCGTCGAATTTTCTATTGGCTACCAATAACTAATGATCCTTCAGGGATTTCCCATTATATAGTCACTCAAATTGATTCAAGTTATCAAGGTTTTGATACAACAACAGCGATTATTGAAACATTAAATGACACGTTAATTAATTTAGATGGTGATGATTCAAGCGCGAAGCCAAGAGCCTGGCTCCAAGACACGTTAGATTATTTCATACCTGGTAGAAGTGTTGAAGTTCAAGTTCAAGCTGTTGATAGAACTGGGTACAAAAGTTTCATTCGATCCATATCTCAAGCTGTGGCTCCGCTGTTAAGTGATGTTTGTCCTGAGTTAAATATGGTTGCGCTTCAAGATTCTTTAGGAATTTATTGTATCGACCAATTAGAGCGTCGAGTCGGACAAAATACTGCCAACCCGACTCAATTTAAAACAGATATACGAGCTCAAGACGCAAGTGATTTCTGTCAAGCTAAAAGTAGCTTAGGTGATTGGACTTATGATCTTTGTAGTGATGAAGTATGGCAAAATACCTGCATCGGGCAAGATAGTGCCAGGCTTTATGGTCTTGTCGAATACGAATCAACGGCGACCTCTGAGGGTTTACTTTTTAGTGATTGTAATCATGGCACCAATGATAGCGATGGTGCACATCATAGCCAAATTAACACTCGCTCCACGAGATGTGTCACTGAGTCAGGTGTTTATGATATGGCTGGCCATTATCAAGAGTGGGTGAGGTCAAGTAGTATCGAAGCTTCTAGCCCTTATAGCCTCAAAGGTGGGACATATGCTCAAGGCGATGGGGTTTCAGCCTCTGCGCTTAACCGAATTGCTCAATGTCGCTCTTCAAATTTCCCGATTCGTCAAATACCCAGGTACGTAGATACCACTACAACCTTAGTTCGCTTAAATGATGGACGAGTATTATTAGGCATGGATTCACTCTTGCTTGATACGGTTATCAAAGTTGCCATCAATGACACTCTTGATGTTGCCTCTTATACGGATCAAATTTTATTGTTTAAAATAACTGATGGAGCTGAGGTTTTGTACACCGACTTCCCTGTTGATTATAATGAGTACCGCCGTGACTCTGTTCATTTTGCTCAAGTTTATTTTGCGGGTCTTGAAGCCACAATCACTTCAAGACTGAATGAAGTTCATATTTTAGAGACTGTTAGTCAGTCAGCCGTTAATTTTCACAAAAGCCCATCTATATCATTTAGGTGTTGCGCTCGTAAAAATTAGAAAGTGAGATTTTTTTTTGGAAGATCGTTTTATTGAAATACTTGGTGAGGTCACAACAGTGGCAGTTGCTATGTCCGGCGGTGTAGATAGTTCTACTGCTGCTGCTCTTATGTCTGAACAAGGGAAGGCTCAAGGTTTTAATGTCATTGGTGTGACGATGAAGCTTTGGGACGCTGGCAAATCAGGAGAGCTTAATGATAAGACTTGTTGTACGCTTGATAGCTCAATGGATGCTAGACGGGTTTGTGATCAATTAGGTATTGCCCATTATACTTTGGATATGACTGAAGATTTTGATCGTCTTGTGATGGAGCCTTTCTACCAAGCATATCTCAAAGCACAAACTCCCAATCCATGCGTCAACTGTAACTCATTTGTCAAATGGGACGCACTTTGGTCCAAGGTCAAATCAATTGGAGTGTCACATTTAGCGACTGGACATTATGCCGAAACAGAAAATGCAGATGGCAGAGTTTATATCTATCGCGGTCAAGACAGAGCCAAAGATCAAAGTTATTTCTTATGGGGTATCCCTCCAGAGAATCTCCAAAGCACACTATTTCCTGTCACTGGAATGACCAAGTCTGAAGTTCGCGATATCGCTCGCCAAGCAGGTCTTCAGACAGCTGATAAAAGTGAGTCTATGGATATTTGCTTTATTCCTGATGGTGACAAAAATAAGTTTTTACAAAACCGTGCAGATGAGCGTGGAGATGTATTTGAAAAGGGTAAAATTCAAGGCCCTGATGGTAAAGAATTAGGTAAGCATGATGGTCTACAATATTTCACTGTGGGGCAACGCAAAGGCCTAGGTGTGGCTGCGGGTGAGCCTCTTTACGTTACTCAACTCGACCGTGAGACAAATACTCTGATGTTGGGCCGAAAAGGTGCATTGAAAAGTTCAGAGTTTCATGTCGATGAACTCAATTGGTTCCCAAAAGAGAAATCAACCGAGGGTATGGATCTTAAAATTCAAGTGAGATATCGATCTCCGGCCATTGAAGGTCATCTTGAATTTGAAGTCAATTTAGATGGCAGTGTGAAGGTTCTTTTGGACAGTCCAGCGATGTCTGTGACTCCAGGTCAATCAGCTGTATTTTATGATGGTGACCGAGTGGTGGGTGGTGGAATAATCCGCGCTTCAGTATAAAGATAAGACTTAAGTTGAGTGTAAGTAATATCTGCACATTGTGA
>CAWVXU010000069.1:0-14085 GCA_963934255.1 uncultured Fibrobacterales bacterium | reverse complement strand
ACCATTGGTCCAGCCTTCAGTTGAAAGAAAATTTCGAGGAGCAGGAACTAGTGCAGCACCTGCCGGACCTTTACCATTGCCTTTTTCACCATGACAGACAGTACAGTTACTGATATAAACTTCTGAACCCAACTTAACCAGGGCAGGAGTTGTAACTATGGCTTTAGCCAAATCTACGCCTGGAGTACCTTCACCCTTAACCTGCTTTAAGTTAGGAGGAAACTTAGCAAAGTCTTGACCATGGTGAGGTTGCCACTGAAAGTACGCATTGTGCTGAGGGCCAAATACAAAGTAAATGCCGCAAACCGCAAATGCAAAAATACAAGAAGCGATGATTAAATAACTTTTGAATTTCATCTCAAAATCCCTTTCTTAGGCGTGCCAATGCAAACCGTGTTCAAGTTTTGGATCACCAATTGGAACCATGTTACCTTTGCGACCTTTAAGATAGAATACGACCATCACAAGACCAAATCCAAAGATTAGAAACCCTAGATCAGTTATATTGAAAGAAAATGCGACGGCAGGTTCAGCTTGTAGAAGGTGGTCCACTTTAACTGAGTGATCTTTAAGAGATGGCATAATATTCCAATACATATCAATAACGTGCCAAATAATTAACCAGTAAGCCATGATTTTAACAACCCACTCACGTGTTTTGTTATAACGACCGACAAGAATCACAAACGGAATTGGGAACTTTGCAATCATTAAAACGATAGCCATAGTTTTCCAAGCGCCTTCCCAACGAGGAACGAAGAACATTGTTTCTTCGGGCATTCCAGCATACCAAATCAACATGTACTGACAAAATCCTATATAGGTCCAGAACATGGCAAAAGCAAACATGAAATTAGCGATTGGGTAGAGATGATCTTTACCTAGTCTAGGGTGAAGCACACCTTTGTTTTTCAAGTGAATGTAGAATAAAGCCATCACAGAAAAGCCAACCGTAATTGTACCAGAAAAATAGTAAATACCAAACATCGTTGAAAACCAATGAGGCTCAAGAGACATAGCCCAATCAATCACAAAGAAAGAAAGCGTGAGTCCAAAAAAGACCATAAAAATAGCAGCTAAACGAGAGTTAGTCGTAGTAATTGCAGGATCTTTAGTCGTTTCTTGTTTGACAGAGTTTCGATGGAACATCCAAGTGAAGGCAATCCAAATAAAGAAAAACAAGAAATAACGAACGACGAAGAAAGGTTTGTTGAGGTAAGCTATTTTATGCAAAATCAATTGGTCATCACCAGGATGAGTCCAATGGAAAATACTATCCATTTGCGTCAGAAGTGGCAAACCCAGGATCATAAGAACAGGGAAAAGCCACGACAATATCTCAACAATACGTCTATTAGGTACTGACCAATATGCGCCAGCCAAGTGTTCTAGGGCTACAATAAAAATAGCTCCTAGTGCAACAGAGGTTAGGGATACAAACATAACGATGTATAACAACCAAAAACGGCTGTGATGATCTGAAGTATCCATAAAAAAGTTACCAGCTATCATGGCAATTCCTACTGCAAGTAGGATTGACCCAATAGTCATCATGCCTTTAGGCAATTCTTTTTTTGTATAGTCTAAAGTACTCATTTTAAGTCCGAATCCTTTGCATTTTTGGCCCTTTGGAGAGCGCGTATGTAATGAACAACTTTCCAACGATCTTCACGAGTGATTTGCTTCGCATATGCAGGCATGACATTCTGTCCATCAGTAATAATGTGATAGATAAGTCCATCTCCAGCTTGCGTAAGTTTTTCAGAATGTAATGAAGGAGGCGCAAAATACTTTCTAGCACCTGGATCCTTTTTATCAGACCAATTTTTGACGCGTCCATCACCATCTCCAAAGTCTCCATGACAGATTGAACAGTTAGTATTATATACATCCCTACCGCGATCCATTATTTTTTTGACCATGGGAAGTGGGTTGGTCAGGTGTTTTTCAGCAAGGGCAGGTTTTCCTTTAAATTGGTAAGGCATGAACCCTCTCGCAATTGTCCCTCCAACTGACTCGCGCATGGATTGTCCATCTTTAAAAAACTTAGATGTCCTTCCATATTTTTCTTTGTCTTGAACCCTGAGCCATGTAAATGGACCTATAGGAACTTCTACACCAGCAATCTTGTTAATAGACAGGCCAGAAATCGGATCATCTACGTGAATAAAAGGGATTCGGTCATACAAGACCTGATTGTATATTGCGTAAAATTTAACACCCACGCCAAGAGCAACCATCACTAAAATTAGGGCAAACCAACCTTCGTTCCAACGGAACACTCGTCCGCCAGGTAAGGAAATAACAAGAGGTTTGACTTCACACTCATATTGTTCAGTGATTTCTTTACCACCAATAGAAGTCAAGAACGCTTTTACCTTTTCGAGATCAAAACCCTTATTGTTGGCTTGGATTTCAATCCCAAAACGGTTTGAAATAACAGAAGACATATATGATGTATCATGAAGCGCATGGTTATTGAAAGGAAGCTTGCAAAAGAAAAAAAGCATCGCAGCAACAGTACCAATCACGGCATTAAGAACTGAGAATGCAAATGTGATAGGCACAAAAGCAGGGAGAGAGAAGAAAGGCTTACCACCAATGTTTAGTGGATAAATATGAGTCATAATCATGTACATGAAGAACATTGCAAAAGACGCTCCCCAAATAGCCATGGCGATAGTGACCCAACCTAATTTAGAAGGTGGGATACCCATTGCATCGTCCATACCATGAACTGGGTAAGGAGTATTGACATCCCAATTTTCAAATTTCTGGTCGCGTACTTTTGCGGCTGCGGCCATAATATCGTCAGGAGAATCGAATAAGGCTGTTACACCGTATAGTTTTTTTTCAGTATTCATTAGTGTTCTCCTTCAGCGTGGTGGGAAGGTTGAGCTCCGGTAACGACGGCTTTAATCTCTGCAACAGCTATTGCAGGAAGAACTCGTACGAAAAGAAATACTAGAGTCGTGAATAGACCAAAAGATCCCATTAATAAGAAAAAGTCAACATACGTCGGGGTAAAATAATCCCAACTTGAGGGTAGATAGTCACGATGTAATGATGTAATTACAATAACAAAACGCTCAAACCACATACCGATATTTACGATAATAGTGATGACGAACATGAGTGGGATGTTTCTACGACACTGACGGAACCAGAAGACTTGTGGGAATATCACATTACAGGATACCATTGTCCAGTATGCCCAAGCATACGGTCCCATTGCCCTGTTTATAAATACGAACTGCTCGTTCGGGTTACCACCATACCATGCGATAAAGAATTCCATAGCATATGCATAACCTACCATCATACCTGTCATCATGATGATTTTATTCATGCGCTCGAGGTGATTCATGGTAACGATGTGTTCCATTTTGAAATAGACACGTAAGAAAAGAAGTGCTGTCTCAACCGCAGCAAAACCAGAGAAGATCGCTCCTGCAACAAAGTATGGAGGGAAAATCGTGGTGTGCCATCCAGGGATAACAGAGGTAGCAAAGTCAAATGATACAATTGTATGTACAGAGAATACAAGTGGTGTAGCAATACCCGCAAGAATCATGTAGCATTTCTCATAGTGTTGCCAATGACGGTTTGATCCGCGCCAGCCTAGTGAGAATAATGAGTAGATTAATTTGCGAAGGCCCGTTTTAGTACGATCACGCATGATAGCAAAGTCAGGAATCAGACCTACGTACCAGAAGATAATCGAAACTGCACCATAAGTTGATACTGCAAATACATCCCATACAAGAGGCGAAGTAAAATTCACCCACAAATTACGTTCATTTGGATAAGGAAGAAGGTAGTGAGCAAGCCAAGGACGACCTGTGTGAAGGATGGGGAAAATCATCGCAGTGATTACCGCAAAAATTGTCATCGCTTCTGCAAATCGTGCAATCGCTGTTCGCCATTGCTGACGCAACAGGAATAGCACAGCTGAAATCAGAGTACCAGCATGACCAATACCAATCCAAAATACGAAATTCACAATTGGAAATGCCCAGCCTGCAGGGTTATTATTACCCCATTCGCCTGTACCATTTTTGAGTGTTAAGAAAACACCTACTGCACCGAATGATAGGAGAGTTATCGGTCCCATCAAGAATGCAATCCACCATTTAAGTGGTGGTATCGTGTTTTCCACTGGAGCAGCGATACAATCGTCTAGCTCCTTGAACCCATCTTTGCCTTCAACAAGCTCGAGAGGTTTAGAATATTGGATATTCTCAGACATTAATGAGTTTTCCCTTCAGATTTTTCAGGTTTCTGATGGTTGTTACGAACTTTAGCAACGTAAGTTACATTAGGACGAACAGCCGTCTCTTCAAGAACTTTATAACCAAGCTCATGTGCACTAAATTTGGCTACTGCAGAATTTTTATCATTGATATTTCCGAAGTAGATTGCGTTAGTAGAACATGCATCTTGACAAGCAACAGTAACACCTTGACCGGTCCACTCTTGTTTGTCGCGTTTAGAATCTGCTCTAGCTGTATTAATTCTTTGGATACAGAAATTACACTTTTCCATCACACCGCGAGAGCGAACACTGACTTCTGGGTTATGAAGAAGTGAGAATGCTGGTTTCTCTTGATAACCATCTGCAAGTTGTAGACGGAAGTTATAGAAGTTGAAACGACGAACCTTGTATGGACAGTTATTGGCGCAGTAACGAGTACCAACACAACGGTTATAAGTCATCTCATTAATACCCTCTGGACTGTGAGTTGTAGCAACTACAGGACAAACGTTTTCACAAGGAGCATTATCACATTGTTGACAAAGCATCGGCTGGGTAGACATAAGAGGTTCCTCAGGAGTACCTGAGTAATAACGATCAATACGCATCCAATGCATCTCACGTCCTTTAAGGACTTCAGCTTTACCTACAACTGGGATGTTGTTTTCGACATTACATGAAATCACACACTCTGAACAACCAGTACATTTGTTCTGGTCAACTACCATAGCCCATTTCACACCCTCGTATTTATGGGGGCGGTCCATTGAATAAGTGGGGATATGTGACTTGTCTTTGACAAAGCTAGGATTGTCTTTATACTCTTTAAGTGTGCCTTCTTTAATAACACCACGAGTTAAGTGAGCATCTTTAATCAGCTCAGCTAGTGGAGTTGGCTCAGGAATTGATGCAACATCAATTGCATAGTGTTCTTGAGTCGAAGCTAGTTTTTGGAATTCATCAGCTGAAGTTGCTTTAACACCATCAATGATATAAGCGCCGAATGATCCGCCCCAAGCCATTAGCTTTTGTGCATTAGCACCAACACCTTCAGCGATGACGCCTACTTCAGTTTCACCATAACCAAGTTCAATTGAGATAACATCATCAGCCATGCCCGCTTGAGCATAAACTGGTAGTTGAATTCGACGACCATCAACTTTAATATTGATCATTTCGTAGAAATCATCACCTGATTTAGGGTATTGTTTGAATCCATGCTCCTTGAGGGTTGCTGGAGACATAGCAGCGTAGTTATCCCAAGTAATTTTGGAGATAGGGTTTGCAAGCTCTTGTAGCCAACCGATGTTAGCTAGTGATCCATCACCAATTGCGCTGGCCCGTTTGAAAATAACGGTTAAACCATTAGCTGGATTAAAACCATTAGCTGGCTTAGGAAGTTTTTTCAAGGATTTAGCAAGTGATTCAGAATTAATATTTAAAGCAGGAAGTTCAGATTTGGGAGTGAGAACAAACCCATCATGGACAGTTGTTTGCCAAAAGAGAGTCCTAGGTAGAATGCTACCCATTTCTTTTCTGATATTATTTACTGCAGTGTTTTTAACAAATTTGCGATAGCCACCAATTTGGAATTTACGTCCACCAAGAGCTAGTAAAATGTCTTCTAATTGACGAGTCTTGTAAAGTGGTGCGATCATAGGCTGTTGAATCGAGTATACACCAGGCTTGTCTGAGAAATCATTCCATGATTCAAGTGCATGATTGATTGCAAAAACCGAGTGAGATTTGGCCACTGTCTCAGACTTGATCGTCGAGAAAGTCGCTACATAATCTACACTTTCAAGTGCTTTGGCATAATCTAGTTCCACAGGTAAATGGAATACAGGGTTCGATTCTAAATGAAGAACAACTCCCACTTTTCCAGCTGCCATTTGAGCTACTACTTTTATGATGTCTTCACGAGATGAAAGAGGGATCAAAGGTGTAGAAACTGAGGCTAACTTATAGAGCTTAGTAGAACCAAGTACTTGGTTAATTGCAAGCGAAAGAATTTGAACATTCTCCGAAAGCTTTGGCCCTGCTGCAATGACAGAACTCTGCCTGAAGTGAACAAGATCTTTTACAAGAACTTCAACGACACTTTTATCCCAACCTTGAGCCTCAGCAAACTGAGCAAGAGTTGGTCCGTTGAGCAACGCTGTAATCTCTCGAGTGACAACACCTTGCCCTAAATTTTGTTCTTTAACTAGAGTAGTTAGCAATGCTTGAAGGAAAGCTTGTTGTAAAGTTGGGTTAAGGCGAAGACGAATATCAGATGCTCCACCTGTAACTGAGAAGTCACCTTCTACAGAGTACAAACGGTTGATTTTCTCACCACGTTTGACTTCACGGTTGTTGCCAAACGCGCGTTGCTCATGCATGTGTGATTCTGAATGTAAAAGGTCATTTTCAAGAGCGACAATCACGCGAGCTTTGCCCCAAGACATACTTGGTACTTGCTCAACACCATAAAGTTGTTTCCAAGCTTTGGTAATGTATTCTTCATCGTGAAGTTCTGCAGAAATGATTTTTGTAGTTGGGTATTTTTCTTTAATCTTTTTCAAAAGCTTAGCTTTAGAAGGAGAAAGAACTGAATTGGTATAAAGAACTATGTCTTTATCTTCATCAGCTGCTGCTTCTAAATTATCAGCAAGCTTCTTAAGAGAAGTTTCCCAATTAATATCTTCACCCTTGTGAGTGGGTTGTGTCAAACGCTCTGGATCATAAAGTGAAGCAATTGATACTTGTACTTGAGCCGGAACTTTGCCTTTGTTCACAGGGTGTTCAGGGTTACCATCGACTTTAATAGGACGACCAATGCGGGACTTAACCAATACACCGTGCGACGCACCATTTGATTGAATAGTAGAAGCAAAATAAGTAGCAACACCTGGAATAGTGCGCTCGTTCATTTTGTTATAGGGAAGTACTTCACCTCCGTCTTGGTAATTATAACATCCCGTGCCTGCAAGTGCAGCACCAGCGGCCATAAGACCTAGGAATTTACGACGGTCAACAGGAGCCATTTCTGCTAGAACTGGCGCCTCTGTTGCTTCTTGTGAAAACTCACTTTGTGTTGCTTTGGCAAACGAATTGCTATCGTGCAATTCTTCAAAGCTTCTCCAATAGTTTGGTTCTTGTTCTAATTTCTTATCCATCTTTATTCCTTAACGGTGACAAACAGAACAGTTTGTTGGACCTTTATCGTCCGCAGTGATACCAGTTTGCTCATCATGAGCGCCTCTATGGCAGTTAATACATCGGCCCATAGTTACTCGACGGGCTTGATAGACCGTATCCATAGCAGCCACGTCACCGTGACACTGAGAACAGTCGAAGCCTTTTGCCACATGAACAGAGTGATCAAAGTAAACATACTCTGGCACCCGATAGATGCGCTTCCATGGAACAGGCTCACCTGTTTCGTAGTGTTTAGTGAGTTTTTTGATGTGTGGTGAATCTGTTTTCACATGCTTGTGACAGTTCATACAAATATTAACAGAGGGAACTACAGCGTGACGGCCCTTTTCGGCTCCCACGTGACAGTATTTACAGTCTAT
This sequence comes from uncultured Fibrobacterales bacterium, assembly GCA_963934255.1. GTDB lineage: Bacteria > Fibrobacterota > Fibrobacteria > Fibrobacterales > CAWVXU01 > CAWVXU01. The sequence continues at coordinate 6,270 of CAWVXU010000069.1, read as the reverse complement.
CTCCATAGTACCCGCATGCAACTTATGAGAGAAAGGAATCGGCTGCACTGGCTGATTACCAATGTTCGTCCTTTCGGGTGCTGAAATGTAAAAGGTGAGCACGTATGTCACGAGCACAACCACTAAAATGATCGGCAGCCTTACTTTTAAGGCATTGTCTAGCCATTCCTTATTCATATCGGTCCTTTTGGGTCGAATTAGTTCATATCAAACAAAAAACGCCCTCAGCATAGCTGAAGGGCGTTTGTCATATCGGTTTCGTTTTGAAATTGGGTACAAAACATATCGGTAAATTCGTTTTGAAATTGGGTAAAAAACACATTGGTAAATTCGTTTTGAACCTGGGTACAAAAATGCGAAGATTCAAAAAAACATACTTGGTTTGTAGAAATGCGCATAATTATATCCCTTCTCAACAGACGCTATAAATTTAAGAAAGCAAATTTTAGTGTCAATGGAGAAATCAAGTAATTTGGACAAAAATGCAATTATTTGTAAAATATGGACCTGAATTAACAAATTCAACTGAAAAAATTAGTCCTCAGGCACTTTTTTCTTATCAATCATCAATCCTTGAATTTAAATAAGAGTGTTAAATGAATAAAAAAATTATTGCAGTCCTTCTTGTCAGCTTATTATACTCTGCTGTTTGGGCAAAAAAACACATTGTCGGGTACTATCCCACTTGGAAAGCTCACCACTACAGTCCAACTGATGTCGCATGGGACATGATAACCCAATTGGATTATTCCTTTTATGCTCCGGGGCCTGATGGTAAATTACATGTCACAGGGGGTATTCAAGGTGTCGCCGCTATAGACAACATCCTAATATATGGACCGACCTCTCAAACCGGCCAAAAGAAATGCCTAACTAATATAAACGCTGAAGATAAAGTCACCACCCAGTGCACAACTCACGCAAAAGGTGCTGAAAAAGAATCTCTCATCTCCATTGCGCATAAAAATGGCGTAAAAGTCTATGCATCTGTGGGGGGATGGACTTTAACTAAGAATTTTTACGGTATTGCTAAGAGTCCGGCTAAGACCAAAGTTTTTGTCAATCAAGCGATCAAATTAATGAGTGTACATGGATTTGATGGAATTGACCTTGATTGGGAATACCCAGGAACAGATGGCCATGTTCCAAAACTTGCCTCTTCGGTTGATAAAGTAAACTTTGTGAAATTGACATCCGCACTTCGAGTTGCCATCGATGCCTACAATAAGAAAACGGGTAAAAAATCAGGCCTCACAGCAGCTGTCCCTTGCAGTGGTTGGAGACTTGGCCAAGGTTATGATATACCGGCATTAGTGAAAAATCTTGATGTATTTAACCTGATGGCCTATGACCTTCACGGTCCGTGGGAAGAAAGATTTGGCTTGAACTCCCCTCTTTATGGAAAAGATGCTAAAGATATGGGTTCGGCTTCGGCTTGTGTGGACTTGTGGTTGAAAGCCGGAGTGCCTAAAGAGAAAATGAATATGGGACTGGCTTTCTATGGCCGTTCCTGGTCTGGGCCTAAACAAGCCGATACAGCTACCTGGTCTGATGGTGGTGCACCCTCATATAATGAGATTATGGAAAAGGAAAAAGATCTTAAAATGATGTGGGATGATCAAGCGAAAGTACCCTACGCAACTTATACTATAAATAGTGTCAAAGGTGAGCTTGGATTTGAAAACCCTCAGTCGATCGCTATTAAAGCCCGCTATGTGAGCGAGAAGAACTTAAACGGTGTGCTTATTTGGGAAATCACTCAAGATAAAATGCCTGACGGTAGTCAACCAATGCTTGATAGTTTAAATGCTAACTTAAAGTAAGTGTGACTTTATACTTGGGGAAATTCAAATGAAATTTTGTCCTCAATGTGGCTGTGATCTTATCACAGCCATTTTTGATTCTAGTGAGAAACTCGCTTGTAGTAAAAGTTGCGGGTATGTACTTTGGGATGCACCCACTCCGGTAGTTGTGGTCATTGTAAAAATCAATGACCAATATGTGTTAGCTCGAAAGAGGGGTTGCAATGAGGATCAGTTTTCTTTTATTTCTGGCTTTGTTGATCAAGGGGCAACACCTAGTCAGTGTGCTATTCTTTAAAGGCTATTGGTAGAGTTTCTATTATAGAGTTGAACGAAGAATTAATTAAGCTTCAACTTATAAGTAAAAGTCAGTTATCAGAATTTGATTTTAAAGACTTCCCTATTGCCTCGATGGTTCTCAGAGACCTGGAGAATGGAAAACAAAAACTATTGCCTCCACCGATTTATTTTGGCTCTGAATGAATCGTATGAACATTCTTGAGGGTATGAAACTTTGAAATGTTTAATCGTCCCGGCGTGGCTTTTGTCTGAGTGATTTGGTTTGGCCTCGTCTTTGCTTGGTATCTACGCGTTTTTTTTGAGAATTTATTGTGGGCTTGGTCTCTTTGCGGTGCTTAGGAACATGAAGGGTATCGGTAAAAAAATCTCTGAGCCTACTGATGGCTTCAAATTTGTTTTTTTCTTGAGATCGGTGGTTTTGAGCCTTGATGATCAGGACGCCATCTTGAGTGAGTCTCTGGTCACTTGCTTTGAGTAATCGGCTCTTATAGATGGCATGTAAACTTGAATTGGGAATATCAAATCTCAGCTGAATAGCTGTGGCTACCTTGTTGACGTTTTGACCGCCTGGCCCTTGTGAGGTAGTGGCTGAAATCTGAACATCAGAGTCTAGTAGCTTTATTCTATTGTTTATGATGATCATGGTCTAATGATAAAAAAGCTGAGCAGAGTTGCTAAGCTTTTTTATTCATTCATATTCATGTATTTGAACTGAGAATAGTTGACTTATTTGTTTTTAAGCGCAGCCAAAAGGACTAGAAGCTCTTCCATCTTTTTCTCAATAAGCACAATATGCTCTTGTCCACCTTCAGTCACTTGTGACTCTTCCATCTCTTTACGAGCTTCGTCCATACCATTCATGATGACACCAATGAATAGATTTAAGAAGATCATCGTCCCCACAAGAACAAATGAAACGAAAAATAGAGCACTAAATAATGGATTTGATTTGGACGCTGTACAGAATTCCTCAAAGCCACCATATCCATAGCTCTCACAACCGAACATATTGATATACATCACATCCGTCCAATCCTCTAAAGTCACTACTCTAAACATCGATAGCATAGAAGTTTGTAGATCCTTGAAATGGATAGGATCATTTTCTCCAAAGAAGAAAACAGCAGCCACTGCGTAGATGTAAAAGAGCAATAGAAGCAAAATGCTCACATACCCCATAGAAGGGATACTTTTGAGTAGCGCACTCACTAATACTTGAAGTTTAGGAAGCGCCTTGATGAGCTTAAGTACCCTAAGAAGCCTGAGTAACCTGAGGATTGCAATTGAGCTTCCGCCAAATGGTAAGAAGGCTGCTGTGACAATAACGAAGTCGAATATATTCCATGCTTTAGTAAAGTAAAGCCATGGCTTTTTACCTTCTGCTGCAATTTTCACTGCAATCTCTATGATGAATATAATCAGGACTATTAGATTGAGTGTATCCAATAGACCTTGATGCTTCAGGTAGAAATCGTGGTAAGTTGAAATACCTACCAACAAACCTGCTACAATAATGGCAAATGTTACAAAATTTTGAAAAAATTGTGACTTAGCAACTTTATAACTCAACTCTTGCATATCTAACCTCTACTTAGAGCTTTTAAGTACTAGATCAATACAAAGTCCAGCGCTTAATAAAAGAATAGTATTGGCAGCATTGACTTCACCGTGAATGTCAATCATGTATGTGTCAGCTGAGGTAAAGAGTTCTTTGCCTACTCCGGCCCATTTCTTAGTGACTAGACCGACTTCTTGTTCGCCTACTAAAAATTTGAAGTTCCAGCCTTTCCAATCACCTTTGACTCGGGCTACTTCAACATCATCTGGAGAAAAAACTTTGAAGGCACCACCAATGGAGAACATTTTAGGTTGTAAGTAACCTAGAAACTCGCCTTGTGCATTTGAAATCTTAAGTTTAGGTCTTAAAAGAGCAAAACCTCGTTTGAGACTGAATTGTAACTCTCCCTTTTCACCTTCTGCTGCAGAGTCTGCTTGATAGACATTCACAGTTGTTGGAAGCATTGCTTTGTTCACAAATAGCTTCAACAATTTTAAAGCGATATTAGTTTCTTCTTTGGCAACAGCAATTTTGGCTTGAGTATCTGGGTCAAAGATATCGTAAGCGCGTGAAATTTTTAAAAAGCCTACTTGCTCTTTAACTAGCATTGATTTTAAATTAAAGATGGTCTCTCCTTTTATTTGCATCAAATATATATTTTGAGTTGATTTTAACAGAATTTAACTTTATTTAATCTCCATCATTATCACCAATAATCATTTTTATTTGTAGCGGGGATATAACATCTGTCACAAACCGATCTCTTAATTCTTTAAGACAATGGTTCGAGACTTCCATAGTACACTCTGAAGCCTTATCTTGTATAGAGGGTTCATGATACAGCCCCTCTACTTTGAGGTAGGTAGCCAATGGGCAATATGGGGTCTGATATATGGGAGTTTATTTATGAGTCAACATAAGAACAAACCCGATGAACTAGAATCTTGATTCTGTTATTGACCTGTGGCGTTTAAACTCTTTAATGTTTGGAAGCAGTCAATATCCTCGAATTGAAATCCAGAATTAAGAAGTACTTGTGGGACTATTCTATTACTCGTCAGCAAAAGGCTTTCAGCCATTTCACCTAAGATGATTTTGGAAACGATTGCTGGTAATGGAAAAAGACATGGACGCCCTAGTGACTTCGCTAAGTGTTTGGAAAACTCTGCATTTGAAATGGGATGAGGTGAAACGAAATTAACAGCGTTCTGTATTCTCTCCCCGTCACCCTCCCCGTTGTCCTCAGATTGATTCACAAGAAATGTTATCGCCCGCAAGTAATCACTGAGTGAAATCCAGCTCATATATTGCTTCCCGTTTCCGATGCGTCCACCAAGCCCTAATTTGAAGGGGATGAGCATTTTGGAGAGAGCGCCACCTTGAGTGCTAAGTACCAACCCTGTCCTTAGATGGACTGTAGGAATACCAGCATCTTGAGCGGGCTGGGTCGCAGCCTCCCATTGCTTGCAAATGTCTGAGATAAAATCAGAGCCGGCTGATGTGGTTTCGGTGGCTGTTTGGTCACCGGTATTGCCATAATAGCCTATACCTGAACTGGAGAGAAATAGTTTGGGTCTGAGCTGGAGACTGAGGTCGGCCAGAGTTTGGGCGAGAAGTTGGGTGCCTTGCGTGCGGCTTTCTAAGATGACCTTTTTGCGGGCGGGTGTCCAACGTTTGTCTGCAATACCTGCTCCGGCAAGATGGATGACGACATCAATAAGGATGGACTTGTCGTAATGGATTTGGTTTTGAGAAGGGCTCCAATAGAAGGGCTCATTATTGGGTACAATATGAGGCGATGTATTTGAAATGCTTGAAGAACGATGATGATTGCGTTTCATAGCATAGACATGATGACCTTGGCTGGTCAAGTCTTTGGTAAGATGAGTTCCAATGAAACCTGAGGCACCTGTAATGAGAATATTCATTAATTACTATCCTGAATGACCACTTTAATCTAAGCTTAATATACAAATATGACAAACAATTAAAGAACGAAAATCTGACCATCAGGAGTAATAATATAATTGTAAAAATCATTCCCACAACTAGACCCCTGCGTATTAAGGACGACATCAAGGAATCGTGCTGGCTTGAGAGAATCAATCAGCACTGCCTCACCAGGAACAAAATCTGAAACTCAATGAACTTTATGCTGAAGACTATCAATCCAGATCAGGTTGTATCTCTGTTTGTCATCAAGTTGAAGCTTGACTTCAAGGCTTGATGAAGGGTTTTCTGTGTCGGCTTTTGATTCGATTATATTCGCAACTGCAATTGAGAATAGCTTGTGTCTTTTGACTAGAAACAGCAAAGATTTTGAGAAAAGTGGCGTTGAGATTATCAACCATTGGGATATTTAAGATGGGTTGAGAACTAAGGGGCTGGCTCTATAGATCCGATTTCTTCGAGTGGTCTCAAATATTTAATTGAGGGCGCTGATTCGTTGGTTTCCAATTCAGCTGTAGCTTCTAGTGGAGTAATTTCACTGGTTGGTGTTACAACAGGGTTGATTTCATGTGCTGTTGAAACAGTTGGAATTGGCTTGAGCGATGGCGTTTCAAATACCGGAGTAATTTCAATTGGAATTGGAATTGGTGTACTTGGTTG
>CAWVXU010000068.1:0-14166 GCA_963934255.1 uncultured Fibrobacterales bacterium | reverse complement strand
GGTTTGAGAACGTCATTGATGGCTTCTCTAAGGGCGTGCTCAGGTAGAGCGCCTTGAGCCATTTGAGGTTCAGCTCCTTTAGGTATAAAAAGGATTGAAGGGATAGAGCTGACTTGAAAAACTTGAGCCAGTTCTTGTTGAGCTTCAGTGTCAATTTTGTAGAAATTCACTTTGCCTTCAAACTCGGCAGAAAGTTTCTCAAAAATTGGGCCTAGCATCTTACACGGTCCACACCAATCTGCGTAGAAATCAATAATTGCAGGGTGTTCACCAAGGAAGTTCCAGTCACCACCATTGGTGTAATCGAAGATCTTTTTTTTGAATGATTCAGGTGTTAATAGTTCCATTTTAAAATCCTTCATTTTGATGTGCTTTAATCGTTGTCATAAATTATAAAGTTGTTTTACAGTGTGAGCTGTGTTTTCTGTCTTATTTGTCGTAAATAATATCAAGTTCTTACAAAGTCTCTTCATTGTCTTTAGGGTGGATTTCGTCATCAGGATCTAGTCCATCCACGAACTTACCTTTGCGCTTGCCTAAAGGGCCAATTTCAAAATGTTTCATGACCCAGATAATTGTCGCCGTGGGGATGAAATCTGAAAAAGGAAGAATCTCTTCAACAAAGCCAATAGCAGCACCTGTCTTGGATTTGAAAAGTTTAAAAATAAGGTAGGCTGATATGGGGGCCCAAACAATGTCGCCGAATTCACCAAGAGCGGGGAAAATATAGGTTGAATATCCTGCAATGTCGATGAGTACGGCGGCAATCAGCCCTTTGATTCCATGTGATTCTTTAATTGCCATGTTTTACATTCCAGTCATTATTTTGAGAGCTGCGATGGCTTTTTCTTGCCGACTTTTAAATTCAAGGTCAGTGAGTTTATCAAAGACTAGGGTGATTGAGTCCTTTTTTTTGATCACATGTAATTTGCCATCTTTAAGAGAAAGAATCATGTAATCTGTTTTGTCGTCCACAGTACATGTCATGGTCATTTTAGATGCGGCAATTTTATGGTCTTTGCAAAGTGATTTTTTTTGCATTCCCATAATATCTAAGGTGAGTGTGTTAGAGTCAATAATCATAAACATTCCGCGTGCATTGTCTAATTGAAGCCCAGTAATATTAGGGGCTGGTTGTTTGTTTGCAAGAGCTGTCTCAATCGGGTTCATCCCAAAATGACTGTAGAAATCAGTGATTTTTTGTGACCAGGAGCTGACTCCTAAGATGCTGATCAAAATGAGTATTTTTGCGTTATTTAAGGAGAATAAGTGAATCATTTAAAGTTTCTTTATCTAAGTGGTTATATAGCTCAATGTAGGAATTATTTTTGTGCTATGTGTTACTCCTACAAAGTAGTTTGGACTCAAGACAAAGAGTGGCCAATTCATTTAAAAGTTCAATATTCTAAATGACTTTAATGAAAAGCGAGCACTCAATGAAGTCCAAATTTCCCCCTACGTCATCCAGATTAAATAGTATAATTATGACATTCACTGACTTTAGCTTTACCCTAGGTATTCCATGTTTAAAATCCTTACACTCACTTTCATCTTGATGCTATCCTCTTGTAAAGAGTCCAAAATCAATTCATTGAAAGACTCTAGAGATGCTCAGCAATATAAAACCACCCAAATCGGCTCCCAAGTCTGGATGGCTGAAAACTTAAATTTTGAAACAAGTGATTCTTGGTGTTATGATAATGACTCAAGTAATTGTAAAAAATACGGTCGCCTTTACACTTGGTCCTCTGCTAAAAGTTCGTGCCCAAGTGGTTGGCATTTGCCTAGTGATGATGAGTGGGAGCAATTGGCAAAGTATGTAGCTAGAGAGGCAGGTCTTTCAGCTATGGATATATATGGTTACGTTCAGCTTGGCAAAACCCTCAAAGCTAGATCAATGAATGGCACTGATGAATTTGGATTCTCAGGCCTCCCAGGTGGCTACCGTAACTCCGATGGTGACTTCAACGACCTAGGCGACAACGGCTTCTGGTGGTCTTCCTCTGAGAAGAGTGGCAGTTACGCATGGTACCGCAGCTTGCACTCAGGCGATGATTACTTCTACCGCCTCTTCGGCCATGGGGACTACGTTAGCTCCGTTAGGTGCCTAAAGGATACCTAGCCATTTCCCATGGCTAGGCCTCGCCACACACTCTTTATCCAAACTCGGCTCAGTGTATGGAGCCCAGGGCGCAGCCCGCCCGCAAGGAGCTCCCATTTTCGTGCTGTGCACGAAAATTTTTCTCAAAGCAAATTTGAAAAAACGTTTAAACGTTGTAAGTAATAGCTTCGAGAGCAGCTAGGGCTAAAGTCTCTATGGTACTCAATCTATTTAGAATTTTAAATGATGCAAGATTTCTTCGATTGATTTGTCTTGTCCTTCGATGAGGATCCATTGAGTTTCAATTTGAGGTTCGACTTTTTCAGTAAACGTAAATGCATCAAGTTGAGAATTGAGCTTTGACTTCATTGTCTCAAGACCTGAAGTCCCTGTCTCTGGACAAATTAATAAAAAATGAGCATCGCTCCACCGGCCTAGACTATCTGTTGCTCTTGATGTTTCGACAACTGCTGTGGCTACATCTTCAAGTGTTGCGTCACCTACAGGGTTGCCTTGATCACGGTTGATATCCTTGAGGTTGGTAAGGTGAATAAAGCCAATTGCAAAGGGGCTTCGCGTCCGTCTAGCGCGCATAAACTCAAACTCGAGTTGGTCTTGAATAGTTCGTCTAGTCGATACTTGTGTTAATGGGTCAATCGTTGTGAAAAACTCCAATTGTGATTCGAGATGAAGCTGACGAAGATCTCCCAAAATGGATACTTGGAATTCTCCAATTAATGCTTGTTGAATTCTACTGAGTTCGAGTGGCTGGTTACTGAGTAACTCTAAAGTTCCAAAAGTCTCATGACTTGGCCATTCTATTGGAACCCCAATAATAGACTTGTAGCCCGATCTTAGATCAAAATTGTTTTCCCACAAAGGAATTGATGTAGCATCTTTTATATAAAGACTGCTGTTGGTCCCTATGATGGTTTCGCTATATGATGCAAGACCAAGAGGAATAACTGATTCAAATTTAGGTAGAGTGTCCTCAGAGAAGTAGGTGGTTAAAGTACTCATCTGAGATTCGCTAATTTGGGTGATACGCCCAACCTTAGCTTGTGTCAATTTACAGAGAAGTTCAATACTAGCTTCCCATTTAGCGATGAGCTCATCACTTGGTTTGGGCCGCTCATTCCCACTAATGGCAACATCTTGAAAATACTGAAGTGCGATATGTCCGGTGGCTTCAATTTCTCTGACTCTTACTTTAGCAGTTGGCATAAATCCCCTTTTTTACAATACTCTATAAAAATGGATAATATTAAAAAAAGCCTTGTAAATAGTTTACATGTAATATAACTTTGCGTTAGTAAAGAAATGGGTGTCAAGCACCCGAATGAAGACGGAGTGAATGATGAAAGCTTTAAAGATTACAAATTATGTAAGTACTGGACTATTGAGTGTAATGATGTTCATGTCAGCGGGGCGTTATATTTTTGATTATGAAACGATGAGTCAATTGTTTGAAACCTTGGGACACCCAGGTTACGTTGTGATACCACTAGCTGTAGTGAAGTTACTTGGAATAACTGCGATTTGGACAAATAAAGTAAAGTTTTTAAAGGAATTTGCTTACGCAGGCTTCTTATTCAACTTTCTTCTAGCAGGTGCTGCACACATTGCTATAGGTGATGGTAAAGCAGTGGGTGCTGGTGTGGCACTAGTACTTTGGACTATAAGTTATGTCTCTTTTAAAAAGAGAGAAAATGCCCTTGTGGCATAATCGGGTTCGTTTGATTATAATGATCCATTAAACAAATAGAGATAAGATCGTTCTAATGGGACGATTTTTTTGTTCTAAGACTGAGATGATATCCTGTGGGGTTCGTGTTGTTGTGAAAAGGTTCGAAGTAATGAAGTTTTTAAACTTAACCTCCTTGATTTGTTCTCTAGTATTAATATTAAATTCTTCTATTTGGTCGGCTTCTTTATTGGATGATGCGAAAAAAGAACAATATGGCTCAGGTTCATTTTTTGACAAAAACACAGGCGTTGACCACAGTAAAAACTCTAGAACTTTTGAATTTGACTTTCGAGGTCCACTTTTTCCCTAATTATTAGCGCGAGGAATTCATTTACACGAAAAAAATACCATTCATATTTTAGTAGTTTCTTTTACTCATAATGAAAAAGCACTACCTCGAAAGAAGTAGTGCTTTAAAATAATCACCTAGTGTATACTAGATAAACGAAATTCTTATTCTCTTATTTTAATGATGTTTGATTTAACAACACTTTCACCATTTTCAGCCCAGATTTGAATATATGCATTACCTGCGTCTATATCAGCATCACCCGGGTTAATATTGGTTGAGTATGTAGTTTGACTTGTCGTTGTTAGATACTCAAGTGCAGCATCATCATCAGCCATAAAATAGATTTGGTAGTCGGCTACACCGTCAATGGCATCCCATTTAACTGTAATCGTTTCATTACTTCCAAGGACAATGATTCTATCGTCAACAATTGGACTGAAATCTGCATCAACCGGAGCAAACAATGTGGCAAATTCAAGATTTTGAAATGCTGATAGTGCACCATAAGTATTAAAATCTACAGAGCCATTATAAAAATCACCATCTTCTGATTCAAGATCAAAGAAAATAGTGAAGTTTTTGCCTGATTCCCAAACGCCTTGAGATGGTGTCAGTGTAACCTTGGTTTTATTAGTATTCCATGTAGCATCTACTGCCACTGTATTGCCATGAGTGACGCGGATATCATTGTAACCGATTTTAGACTCATCGACTGCTTGTGAAAATTCAATATCAACAGGCTTGGTGCCGATGACAGAACCAATATCTGTGGCTAAGGCTTCTAAAGCTTGAGCAGCAGGTGTATTATATTGGCCAAGCGCGGTCATAAATATTTCATCATCGGAAGAAGCAGTGATTGTTCCCAAGTTCTCAGATGCATATCTAGTTCCATTCAGTGTAAAGCTTTGTCCTACAATTGAAACCGGGATGTTAAGCGGAAGCTGATCAAATGTATACGTTCCATCGGCTTGGACACTAGTTTCTACATAATTTACATCACAAGTAGCACAAGCAATATTAGCACGAACTATGGCATCTTTTGCTGGAAGTTTGGTTCCATTTTGCAATACAAATAGTGATCCTGAGGCTGAACCGTCAAGCTTGAACATCATGATTGATTGAGTGACATTACCGGCAATAGAGTAGTCTGCATTGCCTGATGCATTAGTGATAGTGACTGTTGTCGTTTGTGTTGCATATCCGTCAGCGACAATGTGGAAGGTATATGAATTACCCAAGCTGAACTTTTTCCTAATGAGGACTCCGTTCTCATCGGTCTTTTCTGAGATTTGAGGGTTTTCAGATATGAGATAAATTTTAACATTTTTAAGTGGTACTGAATTTTCCGACGAGGTGACATAAAATGTAATGTCAGCCTTGTTGTCGGCATTTTTGTACTCAGTTTCTAGTACATCTGAACAACCTGTTAAAGTTGTTAAAGCTGTTAAACTTACCAAGCCGATAAAAGCCAGGGAATTTATGATTTTCTTCACTTATTTCTCCTAATTGTCTTATAAGTTTTTTAAGAATAGCTTGTTTTGCTCGAAGATGGTGCTTTAGAGAGCAGTTTTAGTTGAAAATATTTTGATTTAACTATTTGATTCTTTGATAGTTGAATTTAAATTACTGCACATATGAGCACTCAATTTACCTATTTAAGATCGCACTCCCATTTTTCCTTACTCAGGGGGTTGGCTTCGCCGAGTGATTTGGTGCAGCGGGCTCATGCTATGCGTATTGAGACTCTCGCTTTGACGGATATCAATCACACAGGTGGTTTGATTTTGTTTTTAGAGGAGTGTCAGCGGCTGAGTATCAAGCCGATCCTAGGAGTTCACTTAGTACAAGAGCATCGCCCTTTTGATTCCATGACGATTTTAGCTCGAAATGCCGCTGCTTATGCTGATATTTGTGAGATTACGAGTCTTTATATGCTCAATCATCGAGATGATGAAGATTTTAGCATGGCTACCCTTTGGGTTGAGTGGCTAGAGGTTCAAGATAAAGGTCAGACTCAAGAGCAGGCCGGGCATTTAGGCGATAAGCGATTAGATCGGCTTAAGGATTTGGTGGTGATGACCTCTAGTGTGCAGACATTGGATGATTTGATGAAGCTGAAGGGTACTGTCAAAGTTTTGGATGTGAAGTTTGGCTTGGATTCTGAAACAAATGATTTTATCAATTTAGACATTTATGCCGAAATTATTTCTCAATCTCAGGAGAGTCGTCGAGTTTCAAAGGAGTTAATGGGCAGAGCCTCGAAGTACGGCATAGAGTGTGTTGCAAGCCAGCCGCACTTCTTTATGAGCGCTGCGGATTATGAGGAGCATCAAGTGATGCGCGCGATTGATTTAAACTCCTCTATTGAACAATTAAATCCGAGTGACTTGGCGCCTGCTGGTGCTTGGTTTAAGGAACCCTATTTAATAGATGAAATTTTTATAAGAAAACCGGATCTTTTGGATGTGTCTCAAGTGATAGCTAGTAGCGTAGTTGATGATTGGACTTCAAGTGCTTGGTTGATGCCTAAGATTGCAGTCCCTGATGGATTAACAGATAGTCAATATTTACGTCAATGCGCAATGACAGGTTTGGAGCAAAACTATCCGAGTGAAGTGTCGCTCATACCAGAGCGAGACCTCTCAGTTCGTGACCTTGCTGTGAAGAATCGACCTCAAGCCCTCGAAATCCAAGAACGCGAGCTTGCTATCATTATGAGTAAAGGGTACTCATCGTATTTCTTGATGGTGAAGCAGATTCGAGATTGGGCTAATGACCATTTTCAAGAGTCTTATAGGAGACCTAAAGATTGTTCTGTACTCAGAGGGAGTGCGGCCAATAGTATCACTTTATACAACCTCGGAGCATCTGATTTAGATCCGATTCGCTACGGCCTTTACTTTGAGCGATTTTTAAATGAGGATCGAGTTTCTCCTCCAGATGCAGATCTAGACTTTGGTTGGGATGAGCGTGATGAGGTTCTTGAATATATTATTGAAAATTTCGGTGAGGATCGTTGTGCGATGATGTGCACGACCAATACATTTCGTTGGAAGTCGGCTTTTAGGGAAGTCGCTAAAGTATTTGGTTATACAGATGAGCAAGTGACCCGCCTGATGAAGGAGTGGAAAAGCGAAGCCAAAGATGCTAGTCGTGACAAACAAAGAGGTGACCTTCGTTTGACTAAAATTTTAGATCTTGCCGCTAAGATTGAGGGTAGGCCAAGATTTTTGGGTCAACATTGTGGGGGAATTCTCATCACGAATGAACCTATTGTGAGACATGTTTCTTGCCAATATAGCGGGGGTGTCAAGAATCGAAAAATCACACAAATTGATATGCATAATGGGATTGATTTTCTCGGTCTCATCAAGTTCGATATCTTAGGTAATGGGTCTTTATCGGTACTTCGAGATGCACTCCGAGATATCCAAGCACAAGGCATTGATGATCCTGAAGTTTGGGATCTGGAAAAATGTTATCACGACGAGAGCGTGCAAGAGATTCTATCCACCTCCCAGTCCCGCGGTGTTTTTTATGTGGAATCACCCGCTCAGATGAGACTCAACCAGAAGTGCGACGCCAGGAGTTTTGAAGAGATTGGAATTACCTCATCGTTAGTACGCCCTGCTAGTGCAGCTTTTACACAGACTTTTGTTGAGAGGCATAGAGAGTATAAGCGTGGCGTAAAAGATTGGAGCTTCTTACACCCTTCGCTTTCCTCAATCTTAGGGGAGACCCATGATGTGGTGGTATATCAAGAAGATGTGATTCGCCTCTGTGTAGAAATTGCTGGTTTGAGTTTTGCTCAAGCTGACAAAGTACGTAAGATGATGAACTCTATGCATGAAGGCGAACCCCAAAACTACGCTCAAACCGCGAGTGAATTCCAATTAGGCTGTATGCATCATAAAAACTTTACTCAAGTAGAGGCAGCTGAGCTTTGGAAGAGGGTTGCCAGCTTTCAAGGCTTTTCGTTTTGTCAAAGTCATTCCATGAGTTATGCCCAGCTGAGTTTTAAATGTGCCTATCTCAAAGCGCATCATCCCGCAGAGTTTATGGCTTCAGTGATCTCCAATGAACATGGTTTTTATGGGACCTCTATTTATGTTGATGAGGCTCGTCGCATGGGTGTAGAGATACTACCACCCTGTGTGCAAGAGAGTGTTTATAAATACCTCGGTCGAGAAGGTTCGATTCGAGTAGGTTTGATGCATGTACGGGGTCTTCGTTCTAAGAGTCTTTTACTGATGTTAGAAGAACGTTCAAAGCATGGTCCCTATCTTCATTTTGTTGACTTTTTAAAGCGAAGCGATATGTTGGGTGTCAAAGAAATCCAAGCTTTAATTCGAGTGAGTGCTTTGGATTGTTTTGCTCAGTCCCAGTCTACTTTGATGGCGGAGCTGCATTATTTTAAGTCCGCCCATTCTCATTTACCTGACTTTAAATCTTCAGTTGATAATGACTTTCTCACTCATTTAAATTTACAACCCTCTATGAATATCCCTATTTTGGATGAGGTAACTTTTGCGGATAAGTGTTATCAAGAATTAGAAATATTGGGATTTATTTCCTCAGGGCATTTCTTGAAAATGCTAGCACTTCACCCCGCTGCAGATCATTGTGTGGCGATGAGTGATCTATCTGAATTTGTCAATCAAAGTGTGAAGCTGTTTGGTTCGCCTATGACATTTAGAAAGCACCGAGTTGAGCGCAGTGGAGCTGACATGCTATTTGTGACGATGCAAGATCTTAGCGGAACAGCAGATTTGGTTTTATGGCCAAAGGTGTATGAACGTTGTTATACTCAGACTCTCGAAAATTCACCCATGGAAGTTTGGGGGATACCACGCTATGAAGATGGGGCGATTACTTTTGAAGTTCAATCACTTCGGATTGCTGCATGGAACCCTGGTCAAGTTTCTTTCTTACGTTCAGTAGAAATGAAGAAACGAGCTCTTCATGCCAATCATCAAATGGGGGTACTCGGTAGTTTAGCACTTGCCTATCCTTTGGCTAAGGGAGCATAGAGGATGGTACAACCACTTTTTTCGGCCCTTTCAATTTCCTCGTTTGAAGTTCAAGCCCATATCCATCAACAACCAGGTTTATACAAAAAGGCTTTTGCACTCGTGGCTCAAGCTGGGCAAAAAAGTGTGGTTCTACAGTTGAGCCCTAAAGCCAGTCATATGGGACTTGACCGTGGAGCCAATGAATGGAGAGCCTCAAGACGGCACCCCAATATTCAGTTTTTGGCTTATGACTCTGACTGTGTGCAAAAGTTGTGGATCCAGATAGTAGCGCTAGTTGAAAATTTAACCCCTAGGTGTGTGGTGATTAAAAAGGGCAACCTCGTCTTAGATCTTTCTGGTATGCAAAGACTGATACCTGGGGGAGAGCGAGGTTTTGCCACACAAATCCAGGAGTTATTTGAAGTTTTTCCACGTTTGAATTATCGCGTAGTTTTTGCACCGACAATTGGCGCTGCAGTTTTACTTGCGAGGTATTATAGTTCGGTCGGGTCGCCCTTTTTCCCTAATACACTCAACTTCACATTAGGTGAACTCCACGAATTAGAAAAAATCCCACTGAGTCTTGTCCTAGGAATTACCAGTACTGCAAGAGAAAAGTTGAAGTCTTATCAATTGAAAAATTTAGGACAAATTCAAAAGCTTCCTCTGAGGTTTTTACGTGACCACTTTGCTAAAGAAGGTGAGCTTCTCTGGCTAGTGGCCCAAGGACGAAGTTATGGTAAAGTCAAAGACTCAGGTCAAAAGGTGATTGATACTACTCATACTCGAGTTTCAAAAGTAGAGGTCCATCGAGAATTTGAACAAGATTTGCAGGATCTACAAGTCCTAGAGGATGTCATCAATGATCTGATTGATGAATTGGCATTTGAGCTTCGACTACAAAAATATTGGACGAAGCATCTAGCGATAGAAGTATTTTATGCGGATCAAAAAAGCCACAAAGAAAATATCCCACTACCTAAGATGACTAATAAGTTTTTAGATCTTTGCCCGCTAGTCAAATCCAACCTTCCTCAAATACTTTCGCGCCGAGTATCTGTTCGAAGTTTAAAAGCCATCGCTTCTCGTTGTGTGTCTTCAGGGGGACAAGAAGATTTATTTGAACAATCGAGTTCCAATTCACAAATTGCTATCCAAGAAGCCTTAGATGTCATACGAAACAAACATGGCTTTGCCAAAATTGGGAACCCCCAATCACATGTTTGATGACTCAAGCTGTATCACAGAGTTTATCTCAAAAATTGTGTCTGATAATTTTGAGCAGAGAGACTTTTAATTTGAATTAAATGACCACGAGGTACATCACTTAAATCAACTAAAGCTTTGCCTTGTGGGTTGCCTTGGTAGAGTGATTGGCTTTGACCATTGAGATTGAGGCTGTTAATCTCAACACGAGAATCACTTCTGATGATGAGAAGGTTTCCAAAGCGTTGATAGTCAAGATTTTTGTCTAGGTTTTGTGAGAGGATAAGACTTGTTTTTGTATCACCATCTGTATGAGTTGGTCGTGCAGCAGAGGTGAGCCAAGTTTGTTTTCTAAAGATGCCAACGCCATTAGATGTATAGACAATCTGATCCTTATCTTTGGTGAAGAATGGGTCCGAGTGATAGCCTAAGTTGACTTCTGAAGTCCAAGTCGCACCATTATCCGAACTGAGCATCGTCTCGTTACTACCATAGTAAACCAAACTACCATCGTGATAGAATCCCACACCATAGCCTGAATAGCCAATGTCAAAACCAGTAGGAAGAATCACAGGGGTCCAAGTTACTCCTTGATCAGAAGATGTCCAAGCATAAGGTTTCCAGTTGTCATTGTAGTCCCAACCATAGAGTAATAATTTACCATCGTGTTTAGAAAAATTTAAGTAGCTTAAGTTTTGAGTAGGAAGTGAAATAATTGCATCAGCCCCAGCCTTGTTAGTGAGTGAGTAACTTCTCCATGAACCTGATGCGAGTATTTGAGAACTTCCCATGTCAATAAAGTTTTGACCCACACTTGCTCGTTCTGCCGAGCCAAAACCACTGGCCGTCCAGTTGATTCCATTATCAATAGAAACTTCCATACTAGAGTTTCCGCCGAGTTTGTATAAGTTATCCATTCCATCTCGAAGGAAGGAAGTAAAATCTTCAGTCGCTTGGTCAACTAGCTGGTAGTTTTTGTCATAGCGGTAGTAGTTACTTCCGGTAAGGACAGCAAAACCATCATCATCTGAGGCCACAACTGATGTCAGGGCTTCACCAACTATATCAAGAGCGGTAGTCCATGAATCACCTTGGTCATCTGAAATACTGACCTTGCCATTGTTACCATTGTAGCTACCGACAATTAATTTATTTAAAGTTGAAATAGTGAGGCCTTTTACTGTGTCGATCGTAGCAATTCTTTGCCAATGAACTTCGTCTTGAGTCTCAGGGGTATTGATGTCACCAACTATCCAAGCCAAAGCAGAGTCAATTGCACTCTCTGGAGCAGTACAGTGATTACCTGAACGATCTAAGTCACCACGAATATTCTTAACTCCTGCTGTCCAGCGATAAAATTGATAACCATTAACGGCACCATCGTAAAGGAAATCCTCTGTGGTTGAAAGAATGTAGAAGCGATAGTTATCCATAAAAGATTGACTCGGTGTAAAATCATTAGCCAGATAATTGAAGCATCCACAATAGCCTAAAGCACCACCTAAATAATTATCTGACTTGGCTAACAGGAATGAATTAATAAAACAAGTACCTTGAGAGGCACCCCATAGGAAAACGCGGTTGAAATCAACGGTTATTTTACTCTGAAAATGAGACTGCAGGAGTTCATCTAGCATCTGGGGATCCTTGGCTTCACTCCATTGCCTAGTGATACCATCATTGCGAGTACCAGGTGAAGCAATAACGATGGGAATCAATCCGAGGACATCAGCTCGCCTCTCAGTTGTAGCATACCACATGTTTAGCATGTCATCTTGAGTTCCAGTATTATTCCCATGCAGATTGATTAATACTTCGCCTTTGGCACCTGGGACGTAATTATCTGGAATACCAATACGGTATTTGGCGGTCTGACCTTGTGAATCTGTAAAAGTCCCATCAGACACAGTATAGCTAGCTGCAAAGGCTAGATGGGACAAAATCAAGGCAATAGGAAGAAGTTTGAAAAGTAATTTCATAATAGCTCATGTCAGAAAGTAAATGATGGTGGGTTAAGTTTAGAGTGAAGAGGGTGGAAAAGCAAGTGAATTTTTAGTTCATAGCCAAAAAGTATTTAAAAAGTGTTTAATCATTCTGGGCCTTTTTTGGTCCACTAAGAGCCTGAAATATCGGGTATTGGGAAAATAGTCACCGAAATATTTCTTGAGATCAAAGCAAGAGTATATCTTATGCAAAGGTGTAATTTCAAGCGCCGTATACTTAGAAGTGAAGTTATAATCTAAAGGTTGAGTATGAAAAAGTTAATTGGGTTACTATTAGTAGCCTCTATGTCGTTTGCAGGTATTGAGGGCTTAATATCTTCTACTCAATTTAATTCAATGTTTCCTAACCGCAGTGTCGGATCTTGTGGGACTAGTAACGCATCAAATGTATACACTCACGCTGCCCTTATCGAAGCGGCCAGCTGGTTTCCGGATTTTGCTAATAGTGGAAATGCGACCAACGATAAACGAGAGCTTGCGGCCTTTTTAGGTCAAACATCCCATGAAACAACTGGTGGCGGTGGTGAATGGTGTGGTGGAACGAGCAACCCATCTGCTGATTGTTTTAACTATGGTCTTTGTTTTACTGAAGAAGTGGGCTGTACAAATGGTTGTACAAACTACACGGCATCAAATTTAGGTTTCCCTCCTGTTAGCGGACAATCCTATCACGGCCGCGGAGCAATGCAACTTTCCTGGAATCATAATTATGGCAAGGCGTCTGAGGATATGACTAATAACAAAGACCTTTTTCTTTCCGAACCAGGCTTAGTGAAAACATCAACATGGGCATTTAGAGCTGCAATTTGGTATTGGATGGATGCAACGGATTCACGACCTTCGCCTCATGCTATTTTTACAGGATCAGCCAGCGGTGACGATCGAGCAGGGTCCTATAGTGGTGTGACTAATGCAATTAATGGTGGTATTGAATGTGGTGCTGGTGGTAGCTTGACATCACAAAATGACCGAGTCAATTTCTTTAAGAAGTTTGCAAGTGATTTAGGAGTAGCGGCCAAGCCGTCTAGTTATTCTGGAAGTGATGCTGATTATTATTATTGTACCAATCAAGAGAATTTTAATAGTAAAGTTTGGACAGGACATAACGTCGAAACTAATATTATTCAAGGTGGGAGTTCAACAGCCATATCATCTCAAGCGGTTTCATCGCCGACAACCTCTTCTCAGTGGCAGCCGAGTTCATCTTCTGAAGAAGCGAGCTTATCCTCTCAAATAGTGAATAATACGGATTGTGATTACTGGGTTGAAGCACTTTGTGAGTGGGATGGATTAGAGTACACCTGTAAATCAAGTCGAGTCACGAGTGACGGGATAACAGCATACGAGTGTCTCAAATATTCTGAAAACTGGTGCAATGGCTTTAGCCCTGAAACCAACCTTTGGGGGCAATGGGTGGAGAGTGGTAAATGTGAAATTACATCAGGATTATCCGAAACTAATGATATACAAGCAATCCAAGCTCGATTGATCGATAAAATCTTGATGATCAATCAAGGTCAAATGAATGCTATGATCGTGGAGATTTCGACAATTTTAGGTAACCGAGTTCTATCCAGAGAAGTAGACGGAAATGGTCAAATTGATTTAAAATATTACCCGGCAGGCAGCTATTTCCTCAGGGTACAAAGTCTTCACCAACCCAGTCAGACTTATAGCAAGATATTAACAATAAAATAATCAATCCAAGTATCCTTTGGATGGGGCTTTTTTGCAGAAACAAAAAAAGTAAAGAAATCTCTTAAGAAATTTCAAATAGAGGACGATATATCTAATAGGACTAGGTG
>CAWVXU010000067.1:0-14286 GCA_963934255.1 uncultured Fibrobacterales bacterium | reverse complement strand
CTCCATATTAGTAGAATCTATCATATAAAAAAGTCATCAAACCTAAACCCAATATCACAAAAAATATTGTGCTTGAAAGTAAAAATACTCCTAATCCTGCTACTGCTAATATCATGAAAAAACCAATTAATTCATAATTTCCACCAATGCGCTTGACTTTGATTACTCCATTAAAATCTTGGTTTTGATTTAATTGCTACGGCTTTAATTTCTTCTCCACAAAACGGACAATCTTTTACTTCTGACATAATTTTACTCCACCTTCATATACTTCATATATAATCGCTTGATCTCTTCTTCTAGTTTTTTCTTTGCGGCGCCATTATGCGCTTTTGATAAAATCCACTCATCCAACTCCTGAAGGCTTAAATATCCCACCTGATAACCTTTTGTTAATTTGAGATATTTAGACGCTTAATTTCTTGATCTGTAAACCAAGCAAAAAAAGCCTGTATCTCAAAGATACAGGCTTTATATAGACGTTACTGGATTCGAACCAGTGACCCCCACCTTGTCGAGGTGATGCTCTAACCAGCTGAGCTAAACGTCCGGTGTGTCAAATTTAGTATCAAGTCTCTCTATGTCCAAGTAAAAATCTATATTCTCCTTTGAAAGGCCCATTATGCTTGATAACATTTGGAAATTATTTCGTAAAAACCTTAATTCTACCTTTTATTCTAGTCTTAAAAAAAATCTAGGGCGTGAAAAGCAGTGGATGACACTCGATACCTACGAAAAGATTTTCAACAAGTATTCTGAAGTGATTCAAGGTGCTTTTAAGCAAAAAAAAGTCGTTGAATTTGGCTGTGGAAAACAATTTTTCACTTCATTTTTCTTTCTCAATAAGGGAGCTCAAGATGTTCTTTTAATTGAGCCTGCTTGGGCTATAGATGAAGATTTTAAGCAAATACTTAGGTCTCAACACGCAGAATATTTTGCTCGATACCAAGGACTTCCACTCAATGAAGTCGAACCTCATATCCAGATTGTCCGAAGTGCTAAAGAAATCATAGAACAATTCCAAAACCAGTATCATTACTCATTTTCACACCTTGTATTAGAGCATGTTTCAAGCTTAGATGAGTTCTATCAATACCAATCACAGCTCTTATTACCCAATATAGGCTACTCTTGGAACTTGGTGGACCTTTCAGATCACACCTACCATGTGTTTGATAAGTTTAAATTCACACGCCCAATACTCATGAATAACCTACTCAAGCACCTCAAGTACTCAAAGGCGAAGTGGGCCAAGTACAATG
Organism: uncultured Fibrobacterales bacterium; assembly: GCA_963934255.1. Classification (GTDB taxonomy): domain Bacteria; phylum Fibrobacterota; class Fibrobacteria; order Fibrobacterales; family CAWVXU01; genus CAWVXU01. The sequence continues at coordinate 13,024 of CAWVXU010000067.1, read as the reverse complement.
ATCCCAAATGCTTCATGAATCGATTTTTACTGCCTTATTACAAAGAAGTCGTTGCCAAATACCCTTTGGATGCAAAATTCTCTCATCTAGGCCACTATCCGCCGATCAAAATTCATTCCGATTTGATTCAAAGCGAACTCAAGGCAGAGGATTATTTCATCAGTGGATTTGTACTTGAATTGACCAGGCCTCAGGCAAATCAATAGTCAAGACATAAAAAAGCTCCTACTTCATTAGAAATAAAAGCTTTAAATTTTGAAACTGAGAATTCTATTTATTAATCACGAGATTGCAATTTGGATAGAAGTCTCAAAAATTCAAGATATAGCCAAATGAGTGTCACGATCAGCCCAAATGCACAGTACCACTCCATATACTTAGGAGCTTGACTTTGAGCGCCGCGCTCAATATTATCAAAGTCCATTAACAAACTGAGTGATGCAATCACAATAACGAAGATACTAATACCAATACTCATCATCCCATTGCCGTATAAGAATGATGTGTCCATCCCGAACATACCACCTATAAATGCAAATAGATAGGTCAAGGCGATCCCACCAACAGCCATTGTTATGATACTTCTAAATTTCTCAGTCACGCGAATAATCCGAGTATAATAAAGCAGAAGCATCAAGCCAAGAGTAAGCATAGTCAAAAAGAAGGCTTGCTCTGGAATTCCAGCATATTGCTGCCCATAGATAGCTGAGATATAGCCAAGGAATAATCCCTGAAAACCAGCATATAGAGGCGCAGTCATGGGAGCTTTTGTCGGAGAGAAACTAGTCCATAGACCAAATACTAATCCACCACCAAGACCAATCCAAAGATAAGGTACTGAACTTCCTTCCGCAAACTGCCACCAAGAAAAAGCACCTGTTAAAATAACAATCATCAAAAGTAAACTTGTTTTTTGAATAGCTCCATTAATGGTCATAGTGCCAGAAGATGTCTCACCTGAAGGACGAAATAATTCGTCTTTCCAAACAGGATTTGTACTTTTCATTTGTTTCTCCACATTGAATAATTATTTTTAGACATAACTTACCTATTTTTAGTAAAAGAAACAATTCTCTCATCCCTAAAAAACGACATTTGGGTACTAATATGAAGATTCTCGTCAACCATATCGGGTATGAATTAAATGCCCCAAAAAAAGCCCTGCTCAATTCAGCCGAGTTAGAGCTAACTCCTGATTTTCAAGCTTTCCATGCAGAAACAGGACAGCTTCTCGCCTCTGGCACAGCCTGTAGCGCCGGTCGAATTCCTCATTGGGATAAAGGGTTTTTTTATGAGTTTGACCTCAGTGAAGCCTGTACTGAGGGGCCTGCATTTATTCGAGTCCTCGTTGATGATACTTCAATTGATTCTGATATTTTTCAAATTAAAGAAAACCTACTCATTGAAGAAACACTTTCAGATGTTCTCAATTATTTTAAAGTACAGAGGTGCTCAGATCAGTACAATGTCAAAGACAAAAATTGTTCATTCTATAAAGACTCAAGTGATCAAACTCAGCTGCATCTTAAATCAATAGATCCACTCGACCTCAGTGGGGGCTGGTACGATGCATCAGGTGATGTTTCCAAATATCTGTCTCACTTGTCTTATGCTAATTTTATGAATCCTCAACAAACTCCTCTGGTTGTTTGGAACTTGATGAAGAGTAGAGAATTGTTTTCTCATCAAAATGATCTGGCTCATATCAAGCTTCAAGAACGCATGGCATACGAAGCACTTCATGGGGCAGACTTCCTCGCTCGTATGGTGACTCAAAGTGGAGCCATGGTAATGACTGTATTTGACAAATGGTCTAAGGATCTCGAGCAAAGAGAAGCTTGCACTTATTCAACTCAAGATGGAATTAAGAGCGACAAATGGCAAGCTGGTTTGAGACAAGGCGCAGGAATGAGTATTGCAGCTCTGGCCAAAGCCTCAGTCATGTCACAAAGTCTTGGCATTCAAGGCGATTTCACTAGTGAGTATTATTTATCCCAGGCTCAAATTGCCTACGACCATTTAAAAATCAATAATAACTCATATCTAGATGATGGGCGAGAGAATATTATTGATCAATATTGCGGGCTGATAGCGTCGGTCGAATTAACTCGCGCAGGTCTTGATTACCAAACTGACATCAATACTTGGGCTAAAAAACTTATCGAACGACAAAGTCAAGATGATCAATTTGTTGGCTGGTTTAGATCCAATGAACAAGATACGGAACCTAGGCCTTTTTTTCACGCTGCAGATGCAGGTCTACCAGTCATTACACTTATTGAAGCTTATCCATTTTTAACTCAGTCCACACAACAGGCTGCTATGGAATGTATTATCAAGGCCTTAGCTTTTGAATTATCGATTTCTAGCGAAGTTTTTAATCCATTTGGTTTGGCTAGACAATATGTTAAAGATTTGGCCAAGGAACCACGCTCTAGCTTCTTTGTTCCCCATGAAAATGAATCCGGCTATTGGTGGCAGGGTGAAAATGCTCGACTCAGCTCACTGTCTTCTTCATGCTGGCTAGCGCTTAATTTTCTTGATGCACACTTTGATGAAAATAAATATGACCACCAAAATACTCTGAGTATTCAAGAACTTAAAGTCAATCTCAACTATTTCGCTCGAATGCAAATTGATTGGATTTTAGGTATTAACCCCTATAATATGTGTATGCTTCACGGACATGGCCGAAACAATCCGCAGTATGAGAAAGCCTATCCACCGTGTGTTGGTGGAATTTGTAATGGCATCACGGGTGGCTTCACTAATGAGTTGGGAATTGATTTTGCTCCTATTGAAGCCAAGAATCAAGGCGATCAAAAATGGCGTTGGGGTGAGCAATGGATTCCTCATGCGGCATGGTATCTCTTAGCCATTTCTTCACACTCTTCTTATTCTTCTTCTCACTCGTCTTCTCGAAATAATCAATGAGTCAAGCAATTTTTATAAGCGGAACAGGGACCGACGTCGGTAAAACATTTTACTCGGCATTTATGGTTCAAGCGGCCTTACACTTAGGGCTCAAGGTATGTTATTGGAAGCCAATACAGTGTGGTTCAGTCGATTGGAATGGACTCAATTTTCCTGAAGGTGATTCTCAGCTTTTAAAACACTTAGTAGGTTCAAGTGATTTCCATTTAAGTAATAATCTGAAAATCGAAACGGGTATCTTTTTAAAGGAACCCTGCTCTCCACACCGAGCCTTTGAGCTTGAGAATAGAAATTTCGAACTGCGTGACCTGGAGGCTACTTGGCACCGCATAAATTCACAAGAATTTGATCTCATTGTTATTGAAGGTGCTGGTGGACTCAAAGTACCACTATCAATGAAACCCAAATTTGATATGTTAGATTTGGCACAACACTTTGAATGGCCTATCACTATGGCTTGTTCGCCTCTACTTGGCACCCTCAATCACACTTTACTTAGTTTACAAAATTTGGCGAGTTGTCCTAATGTAATTCCATCTGAACTAATTGCCTTTACTCATCACTCTAATTGTCTTAGTCAAAATGAACTCATTCAAAACAACAAAGACACTATCCTAGAATTAGCGAACTCTTCATTAAAATCAATTATTCAGCTTCCTGCCTGGGAAGATTGGGGTCAGTGGACTACTCGTAGTTGGGATTCATGGTTAAATAAACATCCCGATTTTAAAAACCTTATTCAAACAGTCAATTCGATTGAGCAAATAAAGCCTTTAACAAGTATGTCTCACAACGACTCAATTCAAACCAATAAATCAAATCTCCTTACTCAGCGACTTGACTCTGAACTAGTTGAAATTGATAAAATGGGCCTGACAAGATCACTCACGCCCTATGAAATTAACTGTCAAAAAATTGACTTCACTTCCAACGATTATTTAGGTGTGTCAAATCACCCAAACTTCGTCAATGAAACTGCAGTGCACAAACCAAAACCACTACTAGGCTTCCCCACCCTTGATGGATTTAAAGATATCAAGCCTCGACTGCAAGGTGCTTTGGGTTCAAGACTATTAGGGGGGGATTCACAAGTATTCCACGAACTTGAAACTAAATGGGCTCAATGGAAAAACTCTGAGGCGGCTTTGTTTTTTAATTCTGGATATAGCGCTAATTTAGGCGTCATTCAAGCTTTAACAAATAAAGATACCCATGTGTTTTCTGATAAACTTAACCACGCAAGTATTTATGATGGGATCCAGCTCTCAGGGGCCAAGCTTCACCGTTATCGCCACAATGATATCACCCATTTGAAACAACTTTTGACCCAATACCCGGGAGAACAAGTCATCATGAGTGAATCAGTTTTTTCCATGGACGGCGACATCGCTCCCTTAGAACAAATCACTGAACTTGCAGAAAGCTTTAATGCCTTTATGATAGTTGATGAAGCTCATTCAGATGGTATCTGGGGTAATCAAGGTAAAGGCATGGTGCATCACCTTGGTCTTGAAAAAAGAGTCCACCTTGTCATGAGTACTTTGGGTAAAGCTTTCGCCTGTTCTGGTGCTATTGTCAGTGGTGACAAAACTACCATCTCGTATCTGACACAAAGGGCTCGGAGTTTTATTTTCTCCACAGCCACCCCGCCATTGGTCGCCAATTTGATTCTTAATTCTATGAATATGGTTCAATCAATGGATCAAGATCGAGCTTTACTTTTAGAGAAAGCTTCTTGGTTTCGAGATCAAATCAAAGGGCTTGGATTAGATACCCTCAACTCACAAACACAAATTATTCCTGTTGTCCTTGGGTCAAATCTACGGGCAGTGATGTGGAGCCAGAAACTCCAAGATGCAGGGTTTTGGGTCCAAGCAGTAAGACACCCTAGTGTTCCTAAAAACACTGCACGCCTTCGAATTAATATACATGCCAATCATACTCAAGCTGAACTACAAAGCCTAGTGAGTGCTATTAAGGAAATTTTAGAAAATGAATAATTGTTTATGGATACCCGGTTGGGCTTGTCATTTTTCAAATGAATTTAAAGAGCATATTCAAGCCATGAATCCAGATATGGATCATCATTGGGTGTCATTTACTCAAACAATCAACCACAAAGAACTTCAAATTATTATCGATGACTACAAACCATCTCACATTGTGGCTTGGAGTCTGGGTGCCAAAAAGCTCGCGAAATGTTTCATTAATTCAAAAGTTTTATTTATCGCACCTGCATTGGATTTTTGTCATGAAAAACTTGGCGTCAAACAGCGAGTTTTGTCTAAAATGCAAAAAGCACTTAAGCTCAAAAAAGAACCTGTTCTCATCTCTTTTCTTGGCAATGTCGGCATCAGAGGTGGGCAACTAGATTCTTATATGGACAGCCTTAAAGATGTGTCCATCGATGTTCTAGATACAGGCTTAGAACAACTCATGAAGTCAAGCCCTATGAATGAAATTGCTGAATTAGGCGAGCTTGACTGTACTACAGTTATTGGACTTCAAGATGAAATTTTAAATCCGCAAATCCTTCCGGCTCTGAACAAAGAAGCACAGTTTACTAAATTAACAGTTCTCGACAACTTGGATCATAATGCAGAACACTATTTACTTGATCCAATTTACGAGGATTGGTTAAACCAATAGAACCTAAGGCAAGCATGAGTTTTGTTCAAAAAAATTTTAGTGACGCTGGCGCAAGCTATCATCGTCATAGTTCAGTGCAAAAGCAAATGGCTCTTGAGCTCTATGATGTATTCAAAGGTCAATTTATACCGGGCCGAGTCATGGAATATGGCGTGGGTACAGGTCACTTAAGTTGTCTTTTAGCTCAAGACGTTGATTGCTTGGAGCTTGACTTCGTAGACTTCTCACTATCAATGCTTTTTCAATGTCAAATGAATGTCAATCAAATGGGAACTCAGGCGCGTACAAATTTTATTGAAGCCAACATTGAAAAGCATAACCTCCCTACCTGTGCTAGTGCCTATATTTCAAATGCCACTGTCCAATGGTTAAATGATTTTAAAGGATTTTTACAGAAATCATATGATAGATTAGATCCAAAATCAATTATGGCCTTTAGTGCATTCGGTGAAGAACATTTTTTTGAATTCTATCAGAGTGCAAGCAAAGCACTTGGGTATCAGCCATTAGATAAAACTCAAGTACAGTTTTACTCTGCAGAGTCCATTCACAAACTGGCGCATGAAGTTGGGTTTGAAATCATCACTCTTGAGTCAAAAAAAACCTCTGAATCTTTTAAAAACTTTCGTGAGATATTGAAACATATTAAGGCTATGGGGGCTCGTGACGATGCCTCAGTATTTTCACTCACTCCTTCAATTTTCAAAAATTGGCAAAAACAGTATGAAAATGCCTACCAAGAGCAATCTTCTCTTCAAGAAACACCTGTTTTACCACTGACTTGGCACTATCATCTCGTGATTCTCAAAAAACCGGTCTAGATATTCAAAATGACTAGAGTGATTGGTTTTTTAATCATATAATCTAATCAGAGTGCAACTCATAGCTTGAAAGCCCTTTTTCAATCTATTTTAAGATAAAAAGCAGTTTTAGATATGAATCAAATGACCTTATCCCGGAAAGAACGCAAGTTTCTACTTGATGGTGATGAAGCGCGTCAATTCAAAAAAAAATTAAAGAAGTATATCAATGCTCATAGTTTTATCAAAGGCAAAGTTTTGACTCTGGTCTCTACCGTTTATTTTGATACGAATAACCTCAGTTTATTTAATCAAAGTATAAAAGACCCCACACAGAACACAAAGATTCGAGCGCGCGAATATTATTATTACAACCATGAACTAATAGAGCACGCACTGAATCTCGATGAGCTATATGAACATAAACAGGATATCTTCTTGGAAATCAAAGCTAAGAACCAAAATATTACTTCAAAAAAAAGATTGATGATTCCACGTGTACTTTTACAAACGGCCAAAAAAGAACATATGTCAAATGAACATTTTTTAAACGAACTTAAAAAAGTCAACCCAGAATTTGAAGATAAACCATTCTCAACCGTCATTAAACAATTTGCCTATGATGAGATAAGGCCAGTAGCTGTTGTTCATTATGCTAGAAATGCTTATGAAAATGAAGAGATGGGGCTAAGGATTTCATTAGATCAAGAGATGAGCTTCCATAAAATGAATCAGACTGAATTTGAAGGAGACTTTTCATGGCGCAAGGATCACTTGCCCGACAGCATCTATGACGAAACAAAAGTTATCCTTGAAGTTAAATCTCTTAAAGAATGGCCCAAGTGGCTGAATGAACTCATCGGTGATAGTCAGCCACAGCAATATTCAAAATTTACCGAATGTATGAAAAAAGTGACTGGTACAAATAAAGATGTGGAGGTAAACTCATGAAAAGAGTTCTAGAAACATTTCATCATATTTTTATTATAACACTATTTACGTTAGCCCTGTGTACCCAAAATAGCTTTGCACAAAGTGATTCCACACTACAGGTCCCACTCAAAGATGCGGTCAAAACTAATCCTAAAATTAAAAAAATACATCCTAAAACTGCTTTCGCTGGCGATACAATCACAATTCAGGGGGAACGATTTGATAGTTTAATCGGTCGAGTTATATTAAGTCAAGATCAAGAAAATCCTGAAATTGAATCGTCTCTAAAAATATCATCATGGACTAACCAACAGGTTCAATTTATTTTACCAGCTAAATTATCTACCAGGCAATATGATATTAAAGTCTGTAAAAATAAAACATGTTCAAATGGAAAAAGTCTGGAAATTAAAAAACTCAATTGGAGGAAAATTTTTCATTTCGGTTTTGGTGGAGTTGCAATTTTCATCATCGGACTAGCGCTTCTTAAATCTGGTTTCAAATCCATAGGCTCCGTCAAACTCAAACGGATGATTCAATTTTTTAGCCGAACTGATTTTAGGATTATTGGAGCTAGTGCATTCTTTACATTCATATTACAATCACCCTCTAGTTTTGCCTATTTTGTCATTGGACTCATAGAAGTAGAAGCGATTCAGCTGAGTCATGCCGTTTTATTTTCACTAGGCTCGCATATAGGCGGGAGCCTCATCGGCTTCTTACTTCATTTCAATATAGTTCAAAACTCGCTTTTTATTGTACTTATAGGGATGCTTCTTCGAGCATTTTTTAAAGGACGTAGAGAGTTTCATCCAACAATTAATGCGTTTTTAGGATTTGGGATGTTACTCTACGGGGCTCACTTGATCAAAAATGGCTTTGCTCCCCTGGCCTTTCATCCTGAGTCGAACACAATCGTAAGTTCACTCGATTCATTAGGCTTTGCTCAATATTACGTTATGGGGTTAATTGGTGCTGTTTTGACGATTCTACTTGGTAGCTCAAGTATCGTTTTAATCATTATCATCACTCTAGCGCAAACTTCCACGGCTCTGGATTTCTACAACAGCTTCGCCATCGTCTGTGGAATGCCTATTGGGTCTAGTATTGCACTTTATTGGCATACAAGAACCAAAAGCTTAGACTCAAGACAAACTGCCATTTTACAATTGGTAATTCATGTCAGTCTATGGGTTATTTGGGGTTTATTTTCTAAGCCATATGTTAATTATATCGAAATACTTATTCCTCATTCTGTTGACCTTGTTGATAACGATTCAAAAATTATTTTCCCTCAAATGGCACTCCATATCTCTTCGGCTTACTTATTGTATTTACTCTATGTACTATTATTTGGGTGGTTAATTTCAAATCGTTTATGGCTCTATATTCGCAACTCAAAAATCGGACAATTAAACAAACCATTAACCAGCGTCTATGGCGTTGAATTTTGTGATGAAACCCATTTTGGTGAAAAAGAACAAGAAGAGCTTCAAAAAGTAAAACATGTTATTGGTATTCTTAATCAGAAAACAATGGAGTGTTTTGAACTGATCGGTAACCCTCAGCACACTAACCACAAATATTTCTACAGGCTTCGTCGCGAACTTAAAGAGGCAAGGATGAAGATACAATCTCTTCTCCTCCAATACAAAGGTCATTCGCCTGATAAAAAAGTCAACAAAGAACTAGATATCTGGATGAGCTTTATTTTTGAATATCAAAAATTGTATAAGTTATTTATCTATCTATTTAAAAGTGAACTAGAGATTTCTCAGATTCCTGGGGATGATTTCGAACGCGATGTTACTCGTAAGCTTCGAATGAGAAAGTATTTAATTAAAAACTTTCTCATTCTCAGTGATATTATTGAAAATCCAGAAAGCCAAGATTTGAGTGAAGCCCAATTTTTCGAAATTGAAATTAATAGAACAGAACGACGCGCCCATAGGAAGGCTTTGAAAGCCGTTGGTACTGGTGAAATTGATTCACAAGCGGCATCTTTCTTTTTGCAATCATTTAGTTTACATGAACAAATTGGTAATATCCTTTATCGCTGTTGCTATGAGTTACTTGCAACCAAAAGGGTGAATTCATGAAGTTGTTATTCGTTTATTCACTACAATTCAATTCTCGCACTTCTCCTTATATAGTCCTTATAATAATACTTCTGTTGGGGACATCTTATGGACAAACTTTGACTGAACAGGATTCGAGTGTCTTATTATCCAAATCAAAAGCTTCATTTAAAAATAAATTTAATCTAATTGTTAGATTAAAGCCTCATATCTATCTTGACCCAGGTGGTTCACTAATTGGCATTTCTGATGAAGGCTCCTTTACTCAAGAAATGGCGAGTGCTAAAGTTGCAATCAAAATTAAACCCAAGAAATCTCAACCTTTTGGACTTGACTTCGGTTATGACTTCGTCAAACCAAAACTTTTAAATGCCTTCATTTATATGAAAGCCAATAAATATATTGAGCTTAAATCCGGTCGGCTTAAAGTTCCATTTGGGTTAGATTTCCAAAGAAGTTCAAATGATATAGCTGTGCATGAACGATCCAAATCAACAAGTATCATTAAGGATAATATTTCAAGTTCGCGGCACAACGGGCTTCAATTTCAAAGTAAAACACCCTGGGATCAGAAACTAAGTCTCAGCTTTTTCAATTCACCAAACATTGTTAAATTACCCGGGCTAGAAATCATCCAAATGACCAATATTGAGTTTATTCAAGAATTTTCATATGCTTCCTTAGGCGCTTCCTGGCTTTCAGATGCAATCAAATTATTTGAAGACGAATACTATCGTTCTAATAACTTGAGCCTATGGGCGAGCTTCACCCCTTCTCATTGGCGTATTGAGTTTGAGTATATTAAATTTGACCCTGAGGTTGCTCTTTACATTAAGACACTTGGCTCTGTTGATGAACAAAGCATCTCTTCAAACCGGACACTTCTCGAGTATACGTTTAAAATCAACGATGATTATGTTGTCGCACCACTGACTCAATACGAAAGAATTGAAAAGCAAACGGGTAATGTTAATTACATCCGTAATGGAGTATGGCTCAAATTTTTAAACCATAACAAAACTCCAAAAGTATCATTGAGTTTAAATAATCTTATGAAATATAATGAGTTTAAGGAAAGATTAGATTGGGATGAAGTTGGCCTTCAACTTTTATATTTAATCTCAACCAAAGGAAAAATTTAATGCCATTTATTTGTTTTGAAGGAATTGATGGTTCAGGAAAAACGACGCTTTCCTCGATGGTGTCAATTGCCCTTAAAGAATCGGGATATCGCGTCGTTAACTTACGCCAAGGCAAAGAATTACTCAGCCCAGTTGCTAATACCATTCGCAATTTAGCCAAAGACCCTGCTAATCTTTCAATGTCTACTTGGACTGAGTTTTTATTGTATTTGGCTAGAGAAAAACAAGTCTTTGATGAAAAAGTTCGAAGCCTTGAAGTTGATGAAAATACATTTGTCATCGCAGATCGATCAATGTACTCTCCTTTAGTTATGGCCAAGGATATCCGTGGCATACAAAGTCCTCTCGTAGAGCAGTTAGTTAATGAGCTTTGGGAAGGTAATGAACCCGAGACTGTATTTTTTTGTGATGTTAGTCTTGACGTTTCCCAAACTCGGAAAAAACTCGGAAAACTTATTGAACCCAGTAATAAAATGAACTCAAGAAAAGGACTCTGGGGCCTGACATTCCGTAAGCTGATGCGCGAGGGTTACAAGCGCTTATCTCACAACAATCCCCGTTGGTCATATATAGACAATAATGGTCACAATACTGACTATGCTTTTCAAGCTATACTCACTCGATTAATTGATCAATATTCTATTAGCATAAATCACCCTATCATGAATCAAAAATGTATGGTTCAAAATTCACTCTTAACTGATCAAACTTTTACCAATCTTCATGACCTTAGAAGTGTTTACCTTAAATCTTATCACCAATCGCATTCAATGCTCCAAGGGTATTTGTTGTCAGGGCTCCATCATGGTGATTGGAATGATTTAAGAACAATACTCATTGATGAAAATTTCTTGGCCTCGCTCTACTCCCTAAATGGGAGCAATTCTGAAGCATTAAAGGCCCCTTTGGTTTCAAGAGCGCTTCAATCAAAGGATGTGCAAATCCAAATTGCAGGAATTAAAGCTTTAGCTGGGTTTGAGTTTATTACATGGGAAAAAGAGTTGATTCAAAAATACTTTGATGTCAATCCGAGTGAATTTTTCCAACTTCTCAAAGGATGCGAAGAAGATTGGGTCTATCAATTACGACACAATTATTTCAATTCCTACCCAAGTGATGTGCTTCAATCACTCGCAGGTCTTGACTCATCTCAAGCATGGGAGATCAGAAGCTTTGCTTTTAAAGCCTCTAAAATTCGTAACAAGTATAAAAATGATGTTTTGCAAAGTCTTAGCTTTATCAATACGCCAAGGTCCTGGGAAATACGTGAAACCCTATACGATGAACACATATGGGCGACCTTGAGTTCTCTCAAAGGCTTATCAAACACAGACCATCCGCTTGCTCTTCAATGGCGTGATGAAAACATAAAACGCGCGCCCAAACTAGTTTTGAAAACCTTAAAATACATTGAAGACGATGCTTCTTGGAATCAACGTCAACTTGGGGCCAAAGCTTGGGTTGAACTCCTAGATTCCATCAAACATTCAATTCATCCAAAAGCTGAGTCTATTAGAAATAAATATTGGGATATTTCACCTCAGCTCGTTTATGAATCCCAAGGGTTATCATTTTTTGAAAAACCATTGTCCGCTAATCCTTGGTTTCAAAAAGCCATACAAACAAAATCTCAACAACTTCTTCTCTTTAAAACTATTTTAAATCAAGAAGACAAACGCAATAGATTGGAAAACACCAATGAATGAACTTTTTTCAGATATATCATCAGAAATTAATATTGAACCTAAGATTATGTTATTTCAGCTAACTTTGGCGTTCGTTGTTGGCTTGATCATTGCTCTTCATCCTACGGATTGGAAAAAAACATTCTCAAAAGAAAACCCGCTTAAAATAGCAAAGGCGCAAATACTTCTTTGTGTGGCTGGGGCACTTTTAATTAATGTCATTGGTGATAGCACTGCTCGTGCCTTTGGGATTTTTGGGATTGGATCCTTTGTAAGATTTAGAGCACCTGTCAAAAACCCCATGGATGCTGCTAAGATGTTTATGCTTCTTGGTGTAGGTATGGCTATCGGGCTTGATTTATATATAGAAGCTATTATGTGTACAGCATTTCTCTTTGTCGCCTTATTTATTCTTTCACTTATTAAAATCTCTCCAACTACCAAAAATATTGACCCATCAAAAGATACCGACAATTCTCCTGACACTATGCCTAAGTAGGTTAAGTGATTCCGTCATAAACAATTTTTATCCACCAAATTTTCTTTGTTTCTTTTTTCTCTATGATATTTGTGATCCTAAAATCAAATTGGCCGAGCCGACGACTCCAAATCCATCGCCTAACTTTTTAGACGAATCTGAAAAATATTCTGATTAAACTGAACTCTATAACACCGGCCCGATTGATATTAACTTATCTGATTATTTTATAACTGATTCTCGAGAAGATCTTTACTCATTTACATTGAGAGATACCATTATTCCATCTGGTGGTGATGAGCTTTTTGTCATTCGAAAAGAAGAT
>CAWVXU010000066.1:0-14653 GCA_963934255.1 uncultured Fibrobacterales bacterium | reverse complement strand
TTTTCATCATCTGTAACAGCAACAAACACTTCAGCTTCGCTGACACCTTCGCCTTCAAGAAGATTAGCGTCCGTTCCGTCCCCATGTAACACTAAGGCGTTATTTAGCTGAAAAGCCATTTCTTTCGTTTTACTGCGAGATGGATCAACGATTGATACTTTGATCTGCGACTCTTCTAGGCTTAAAGCCAAATCCATTCCAATATTTGTTCCACCAAAAATGAATACTTTCTCGATTGGCTTTACTTCAAAACCTAATTCCTGAATAACATCCTCAAGCTCAACTGCGAGGGCCGCTACAAAAATGTGGTCACCCTCAGCAATAACATCCTCCGCCCCTGGAATAAACGCTCCATCTCCTCGCTTAATACATGCGATTCGGAAAACTTTTTTATTCAAAGTAGGGAGGTCAACTAAAGTTTTTCCCACTAATAAATCACCATGTCGAACAACCATTTCTAGTACTTCAATTTTAGTATTCAAAAATTCAAAACCTTGGACTGCATAGGGCTTAAGTAGTAATCTCAAAATATCTTGTGATGCCATTTTTTCGGGAAAAATCACATCATCAATCCCAAGGTTATTCCCTGTGAGTACACCAGGTTCTTTAAAAATACCATCACTTCTGATTCGAGCAATTTTACGTTTGGCGCCCATTTTATGGGCGAGATGGCAGACCATGACATTATCTGCATCAGAGTTTGTTACAGCGATAACCAAATCAGCATTTTCAACGCCCACGTGTTTGAGGGTTTTCACATTCAGAGCATTTTCATTGACTGTTTGGAGGTCATAGTACTCTTCTAGCTGTCTCAAATTATGGCTGTTTGAGTCCATGACAATAACATCATGTCCTTCTTTGACCAATTTACCGGCTAGGGTTTGGCCGACAGTTCCGGCTCCAGCTATTAAAATTTTCATATTGTCCTAAACTTTATTTGTCTGATTTACGTCGCATCAATTCATCTCTGAGTTTTGCGGCTTGTTCAAAATCTAATTCACTTGCTGCCTGATGCATACGAGCCTCTAGGTCTTCTAATGGTTCTTCAGGTGATTGGCTTACCTGAGAAATTGTCTCTAGTTCAGCAATTTTAATGTCATCACTGATACTACGGGTCGTTGAGGTGGGTGTAATGCCGTGTTTCAGATTGTGATCATGCTGGATTTCACGTCGTCGAACAGTCTCGTCCATTGCTTTTTTCATCGAGTCAGTCATACGATCGGCATATAATATCACTCGCCCATTGGAGTTTCTCGCAGCTCGGCCCATCGTCTGTATCAGTGACCTATAACTTCTTAAAAACCCCTCTTTGTCTGCATCCAAAATGGTCACCAGAGAGACTTCAGGTAGATCTAATCCTTCTCTTAAAAGATTAATTCCCACTAATACGTCGAACACGCCTTTTCTTAAATCTCGAATAATTTCAGCACGTTCTAAGGTCTTAATATCTGAATGTAAATACCGAACTTTAATATCCATTCCGAGTAAATAATCTGTCAAATCTTCTGACATTTTTTTTGTAAGAGTCGTTACTAACACCCGCTGGTCTTTACTTATTACTTCATTGATATTATCAATCAGGTGATCTATTTGTCCATGGATAGGGTGAACTTCAATTAATGGGTCTAGAAGCCCAGTTGGCCGAATAACTTGCTCGACTATAACGCCGCCTGTTTGTTCAAGCTCATAATCGCCTGGAGTCGCTGAGACATAAAGAACTTGCTTGGGGTGAACTGATACAAATTCGTCAAATTTCATCGGACGATTATCCATCGCACATGGCAATCTAAATCCATACTCCACCAAATTTGTTTTCCGAGCACGATCACCATTGTACATTCCACCAACCTGAGGCAAGGAAGCGTGTGACTCATCAACCACCATAAGGAAGTCATCTCCAAAAAAATCAAACAAAGTATTTGGTCGACTACCAGGAGCGCGATCTTCCATAATTCGTGAATAGTTTTCTATTCCACTACAAAAGCCTGTTTCAAGTAACATTTCAATATCATAATTTGTTCGAGACTCTAATCGTTGAGCCTCGAGAAGTTTGTCTTGAGTTCTTAAATCAAGTAAGCGAACTTCTAATTCTTGTCTAATAGTCAGTACAGCGCGTGCCATGTTTTCTTCACGTGTCACAAAGTGTCTTGCTGGTGCAATGACAATTTGTTCTTCACCATCAATTCTTTTACCTGTGAGAATATGAATTTTGGAAAGTTTTTCAATTTCATCACCGAACATTTCAATGCGATAGGCATAGTCATCGTAAGCTGGGTGGATTTCTACAACATCACCTCTGACACGAAAATTTCCACGGCCGAGCTCCATATCATTTCTCGTGTATTGGATCTCAACTAGTTTGCGCAATATGTCATTACGATCAATCTCTTGACCCACATGTAGAGGGAGCATCATCGCACGATATTCAACTGGATCGCCCAATCCATAAATACAACTCACTGACGCCACAACAATGACATCGCGACGAGTCAGTAAACTTGCAGTTGTGCGCATCCGAAGTTTTTCTATTTCGTCATTTATTCCAGCATCTTTTTCAATAAAAGTATCACTTGTCACCATATAAGCTTCGGGCTGATAATAGTCATAATAAGAGACGAAATATTCGACTGCATTTTCGGGGAAAAACTCTTTGAACTCTTGATAAAGTTGAGCTGCCAGAGTTTTGTTATGAGTCAATATTAAGGTAGGTTTTTCAAGTTCTGTAATCAAGTTAGCCATGGTAAAGGTCTTACCAGAACCCGTCACTCCCATTAAAGTTTGGTATTGATCACCATCTTTGTAGGATTGTAACAATTGACGGAGCGCACCTGGTTGGTCGCCCGCTAATTGGTAATTTGAGTGTAGCTTAAAGCCGGACATGAGGTCTCTCGGTTAGAGAGTCTCCACTAAACGTGCAGCTTGTTTGGACTCGTTTGAATCACCATAAACATTGATGATTTTAGCACAAAGCTCTTTAGCAGCAGTGATATCACCTAATTCTTTTTGAACGAGAGCAAGTTTCCACATAGCACTTGGTACCGTCGGTATAATATCATCTTTAGCATTTGCGCGAAGGCGAATAGCTGGGTCCTCGGATCTTTGTGAATACTTCACTATAAAGGCCTTGAGTGCCGTTTTTGCAACTTCATATTTTTTCAATTGAATCTGAGTTGATGCAGCACCTAGTTCAGCAGCTGAAGATAAAATTGGCTGATTGCCAGATAATATCAATACTTGTGAGTACATATCAAGCGCTTTATCATACTCAGCTTCAGAATAATGAAGGTTGGCGCGATAAAGGGATGCTTTAGCTTGAATAATTTCATTGTTACCCGATTTGGCAAGAAAAATATCAAAAGCAGCCGCTTGTTCTTTTAGTTTGCCTTGGTCGCCTAGGATAAGTGCTTTACCAAGTTCATCTCTTTGGGTTTGAATTTTAGCATCATTGGAAGCACCATTTGTGCTAGACCAATAAATTCCACCTATAATAAAAAGAATTAAAGCAAAAATTATGTTCTTGTTTTTAGGAACAGTCTCAGTAATGAAACGATCTAGGAAGCCTTTAAATGAAGATTGAAAACGGTCTTCGTAGGTGTCTTCTTGAAAATTATTTAGTCCTGGCATAAAATTATCTCATTTTTAGGGTATTTTGGGTTAAAATATAGTAGGATATGCATCAAAATAGGGGTTCACATTACAGCTTGAACAGTAATAATATGGCTAAATCAAAAGAAACCAACTCATTTAGCCCAGAATTACGGGAAGAACTGCTCAGAAAGCAGCTTCTTAGTTTTTCTATTGCTCATGAAATAAATAATGTCATTGGTTCAGCACGTCACATTCAAGGAGTTTGTCAATCGCTTGGCCTTGGACTGCGGGATATGATGAATTTTGAAAATGTCGCTGTGTTTACCGTGAACCCGGCTAAATTTTGCTTGGATATTCTCCATTCAACTGGCTTTGCTGCCGCTCAATTTCAAAATCAACATTTTGGACTCAACTTTCTAGACGGTCAATATTCAGATGCTATTTTCCTCAATCGACATATTATTGTAGATGCACCGACAGACGACGACCCTTTTAAGCTCTGCGGATGTGACAAATACATCTTATTTCCGATTATGGCTAGAGTCTTCCAGGAAGACGGCTCTGTTATCAAATGCCAAGACAACTCTTGTCTTTGTCAAAACGCAACAAATCCCAGCTGGTGGGCTGATGCCGCTTATATTCAGAGCTTTGAAGGCCTTACCGAAGATGAATTCCGCAAAAAATCACTCAAATGTAGTGCCTTCAAGTGTTTTGGTGTCTTATTAATTGACCTGAGTACTACCCCGAGCATCACATCGGATCAAGTCACCGTTGTCAATTCAGTTTTAGTTCATACAGGGCTAATCTTAGAGAATTTTCAGGCTCAAAAGCAATTAAAGGACTCTTTTATCCAACTTGAAGCAGCTAATGGCATCCTTGAAACAACGAATGCTGAAAACTTAAGAGAACTAAACAAAGCTCATAAAATTCAAAATGCCTTACTTCCTACTATTTTCCCCGAGCGCTCAATTAATGATGTTGCCGCTTTTTATGTCCCCGCCTCTAAAGTAGGTGGAGACTATTACGACTGTTTTGAAATAGATGAAACAAGAACAGTTCTTTTGATCGCTGATGTATCAGGGCATGGAGTTTCTGCTGGGCTCATTATGTCAATGTTTAAAGTGTTAATTAAAACATTCTCAAAAGGACTAGCAACACCCTCACAAATACTCACTCGCATTAATCAGATCCTATTAGATGACGTCAATTCAGATCATTTTGTGACCTGTTTCTTTGGTATATACGATGAAAGCAATCGAGAATTAGAATATTGTAATGCAGGCCATAATCCTATCCTCATGATGGAAAAAGAATCTAAAGCTTTTCGTCTTGAATCTACAAATATATTTGTCGGCGCTGTTGAAGACATGATGGCTGAAGACCGCAGAGTAACTTTAGCCCCTGACACCCGTCTGGTTTTATATACAGATGGGGTTACAGAGGCGATGAACGCCGACTCCATTCAGTTTGAAATGGAAGCATTTCAAGAATGTTGTGAACTAAGTAGGGACAATAATTGTCAGGATTCTCTTGATAAAATCCTTCTAGCTGTGGATAATCATCGCCAAGGCCAAGCCTTTGCCGATGACTTAACATTAATGATAATAGATTTGTAATCATATTTTATTATCTTTGCGCTCCCCTATGAAATTTAGATCTTACTGACGGAGTGCTCATTGAATCCTCTTGCCCCACTAATTATTCAAAGTGATATGGAAATTTTAGTCGAGGTGAGTAACCCCGACTACCCCGCCGCTCGTGATGCTATTGCTCCTTTTACCGAGCTCATCAAAAGCCCCGAACACCTTCATACCTATCGCATAACTCATCTATCACTATGGAATGCAGCTAGTGCTGGCTTTAGTTCTGAAGAGGTATTAGGCCGTTTAGAAGACTTCTCCAAATTCCCTATTCCACCTTCAGTGACTCATGAAGTTGAAGAATATTTGAACCGCTATGGTCGTGTTCAACTTCTGGTGCGTGGTGGAGACTTAATATTACAAGGTGATAGTGTTGAACTCATCACTGAACTTCAATATCTTAAACGCCTAAAGCCATTTATCCTTGAAGCCATCTCCGATACAGAGCTTCGCGTTGACGCCTCTATGCGTGGGCACCTTAAGATGGAACTGACTTCAGCAGGCTTCCCTGTTGAAGATTTAGCTGGTTATGTTGAAGGTGATCATCTTGAAGTGAACTTAAAAGAGAATATGACCAACGGCAAACCGCTTGATATTCGCGATTATCAAAAAGAGAGTTCCGATGTTTTCTTTGCTTCTGGAAGTGAAAAAGGCGGGTCAGGGGTGATTGTACTTCCTTGTGGCGCAGGTAAAACTGTCGTTGGTATCTGTACTATGGCACTGACTCAAACCAAAACTTTAATTCTTAGTCCAAACATTGTGGCTGGTCGTCAGTGGATTCGTGAGATTCTTGATAAAACTGACCTGACTGAAGATCAAGTAAAAGAATACTCTGGTGAGAAAAAAGAAATTGGTGATGTGACTGTCGCTACCTACCAAATTTTAACTCAAAAAAGAGGTGGCAAAGACGGCGAATTTGCTCATTTTCATCTTTTTGCTGAAAACAAATGGGGACTCATGATTTATGATGAAGTTCACCTTTTGCCAGCTCCAGTCTTTAGAGTTTCTGCTGAAATGCAAGCAACTCGCCGCTTAGGCTTAACTGCAACTCTCGTTCGTGAAGATGGTCGTGAAGCTGAAGTTTTCTCTCTGATTGGTCCTAAAAAATATGATATGCCTTGGAAGCTTCTTGAAGCTAAAGGTTGGATTGCAACGGCTCACTGTAAAGAAATTCGTATTCCTTTGATTGATAAAGTGAAAATGGCCTATGCAGTAGCTGGTACTCGTGATAAAATCAGAATTGCCTCCTGTAATCCAATGAAAGATGTCGTTGTCAAAGAATATCTTAACAAATATGATGCCGATGACGAGCGCGTACTTGTGATTGGCCAATATATTGACCAACTAGAAGCCCTTGCCGCTAAGCTTAATATCCCACTGATTACTGGTAAAACACCCAATAAAAAACGTGAAGAGCTTTATGGTCAATTTCGCTCAGGCGAACTCAAGCATATGATGATATCGAAAGTAGGTAACTTCGCGATTGACCTTCCTGATGCGACTGTTTTGATTCAAATCTCAGGTACTTTTGGCTCACGCCAAGAAGAAGCTCAACGCCTAGGCCGTATACTTCGACCCAAAGAGGGTGGCAAGCAAGCTCATTTCCTGTCTCTTGTGACTCGCGATACTCGTGAACAAGAATTTGCGATGAATCGTCAACTTTTCCTTGCTGAGCAAGGTTATCAATATAAAATTGAAAACTGGGATCCTCCTGAATAAGCAGATTTCCTAAGAATAACTAAAAGGCTATATCGTTTGCGATCTAGCCTTTTTTTGTATCTTATATTGACTTATCATCATGGCATTCAAGCGTGACAGCCTTTAGGAGCTAATGTGCGATTTTTCAATCATATTTTAAAAAGTGTGTCGAATCATTTTTCTACTCTCGGTCTTGGATTTGCAGCGCTCGGATTTATTTCCCTGAGCACAGTTCAACTCAGCGCTCAAGAAATCAAGCTTCCCGTCTATAGAGAAGTCTTAGACAATGGCCTTGTCGTTCTTATCAATCCCAATCATCAAGCGCCTATTGTGGCTGCTCGTTTGTTTTTTACAACGGGGTCAGTTCATGAAGCCCCAGGTAGGTCTGGTATCGCTCACATGCTTGAGCACATGCTTTTTAAGGGGACCAAAAAAACAGGTATCACTGATAGTATTTTGGATGCTCAATACATTCATCAGATTGATAGCGTCAGAGCCCTCATGCGAAGTGCTCGTCTCAAAAAAGACTCTACACTTTTGGCAACAGAGAAATCAAGCTACGATTCTCTTTTGACTGAGCACCGTAAGATTTTTGTCAAAGATGAACTTTGGGAAACCTATCTCAAAGAAGGTGGAACAGGACTGAATGCTTTTACTTCTGACTTGATGACTGCTTATTTTGTCACTCTTCCTAAAAACAAACTCGAGCTCTACTTTTGGCTTGAAGCAGACCGAATGCAATATGGCGTGCTTCGTGAGTTCTACCCAGAGCGTGATGTAGTTCGAGAAGAAAGACGCATGCGTTATGAAGACTCTCCTACAGGCAGATACTGGGAAACTTTAACAGCTGTTTTTTATGAAGCATTTCCGTTTAGAGTCCCGACCATCGGCTGGGCCTCAGACATCGAGCAACTCACAAGAAAACAAGCTCAAGATCATTATGACAAATACTATAAACCAAACAATGCAATTCTCGTCTTATCAGGTGATGTCAAACCTGAAGAAATCATGCCTCAAGTGCGTCAATATTTTGCACCGATCCCCCGTGGTGAATCTCATGCAGAGATCCTGATCAAAGAGCCAGAGCAAGTCGCACACAAGTCCATTGTTCAGTATAAAGATGACGCCAAGCCTCGTGTAGATATCATGTTCCACACTCCGTCAATTAACCACAAAGACATCTATGCTCTTGATGTTATCGAAGGTGTCTTAAATGGAGCTAGTGGACGTCTTAACCGTGAGCTTGTTATCAAAAAGAAGATCGCTAATGGAGTCAGTAGTGGGAATTATGCCGACAAATACATGTCAAGCTTTAACCTCAGCGCAGTCCTCAAAGATCCCACCAAACATCAAGAAGTCATCAAGGCAATTTGGACTGAAATTAAAAAACTTCAAGACACGCCGATATCCAACCGTGAACTTCAGAAAGTTAAAAACCAAGTGGTTGCCAAAACAGTTCGTAGCCTTGAAAACATCGAACACCTAGCAACTCAACTGGCATTTTATGAAATGTATGGTGATTGGAATATCATTAGTACTTTCCCAGCAGGAGTCCAAAAGGTGACACCAGAAGAAGTTCAGGCCGTCGCCAAGCAATACTTTAAGTATCATCTCTCAACTCAAGGCATGATACTGCCAACCAAGCTGAGTCCAGAGAAAGGATTATAGTCATGTTTAAAATTTTAATTACATCAAGTATCGCTCTATCACTCATAGCTTGTTCAACTGTGCCTTTTAAAAAGGTCAAGCTTCGCAAAGAAGATATGATTCAGAAAATGCCTGGAGTCAAGTCTACTGATTCTCAAGATAGGGGACTAGGCCTTGTCCCAGCTCACTACAAAGAACTTAAATACCCTGATTTCACTTATGTAGCACCATACCCTAGTGACTACCGAATTGAGTTGGATTCAAATACTGTTGTTTACCTATATCCAAGTCCATCACTGCCTCTCATCAAAATGGACATCACTTTTGAAGAAAGCAACATCAGTGCAAATGAAGCGGAATTCCCTATCTACTCGACTTTAGGGTCGATGTACAAAAGAGGCGGGACTGAATCTTTTGCACCAGATGTTCTCGAAGATACTCTGGAGTTTCAATCGACATATTTAAGTGTTTCCCTCAACGAGAGAACATCTAGACTGAGTGTAAATTCACTCAAAAACAATTTTCCTCAGGCTTTAGACATCCTGAAGGATTTGGTATTAAAACCTAAATTCGATTCCAAAAGACTCTCTGTTTATAAGCAACAAGTGATTCAAGCGCTAGAACACAAATACGACAAGCCTTCAAGTATTTCAAGTGACCTTTATTCTCATGTGATGTTTGGAACTCACCCGTCTAACTGGGGACTTCGAGTCAATGAAGTCAAGAAACTTACTCCCAAAAAACTCAGTCAATTTGCCAAAGCAAACTTTCAGGGTAAAAAGCTTTATATCGGAATTTCGGGTGATTTCCAAAAAGAAGAGATGATCCTACAAATCAAAAAATTTCTTGCTGAGCTCAAACCCAGGACAACGACACCCGAGCACCTCTACCCGCCGACTATCAATAACCAAGCTGGAATCTACATCATTGACTTCCCAAGTAAACAAACTCAAATTCGTATGGGTCAAGCTTTCTTACAAAGACCTCATCCTGACTACTACCCTGCTGCTGTGGCATCGTACATCCTTGGTGCAGGTGGTTTCACCTCAAGACTTGTCGCCTCAATTCGCACTGAGCATGGTTTAGCGTATTCGGTAGGAAGTTTCACAAGCTCAAACTATCGACGCCCTTCTACTTCAGGGATTCGCCTACAGACCAAGGTAACCAGCACCACTCAAGCAATTGAACTTGCCTTCGAAGAAATCAAAAAACTCACAATTGAAGGTCCGACAGACCAAGAGGTTGAGCGGGCTATTGAAGGCATGATCGCCTCAATTCCAAGCTTATTTGACACTCCAGAAAGCACTATTGACGCATTTATCTACTCTGAGATGAGAGGCCGTAAAGCTTCACATTACAAAGACTACCCATTAGCCCTGCGCAAAGTGACTAAAGCGCGTATCCAAGAAGTACTGAAGAAATATTTCACCCCAGAAAAGATGCTGATTACCCTGGTAGGACCATTAGCTGAGCTCAATGATCCCAAAGTCCAGATTGGAGCACCTCTGGACTCATTAGGATCTGTAAAAGTTTTAACTATCCAGGACTTGGATAAGAGGAAATAATTCACTTGAGTAAATTTTTGCTTAAGAGAACAATTCTTCAGATTCAAGTGGCCTCAATTTTCTAAGTTATAAATATGAAGTGGTACTTATTTTTGATAATTTTTGTTGTGAACTCATGGGCT
Organism: uncultured Fibrobacterales bacterium; assembly: GCA_963934255.1. Lineage (GTDB taxonomy): Bacteria > Fibrobacterota > Fibrobacteria > Fibrobacterales > CAWVXU01 > CAWVXU01. The sequence continues at coordinate 4,393 of CAWVXU010000066.1, read as the reverse complement.
GTGTCCTTTGAGCCTCACTCTTATTGCTCTGGAATCAAGCATTGTCTTGGACTCGAGGCGACTGAGTGTAAGGATTTTCACTATGCCAAAAACGAAGATATTGAATATAATGTCGGATTTTGTTCAGAATTTGAAAAAGCCAAAAAAGTTCTACCCGACCATCAATCACATAAAGCCATGAAAGTTTACAGCCTACTCGGCCGTGAATACCGGATGGTTTATCCAATTAAAGGTCACCTCCCTATCTCAAGCGGCATGATGGAATACCTAATGAATAACATCCCCTTTGCAGCACAACTGATCAACGCTTATCATGACGAATCTTATTCTGCGTCCTATCTGACTCGCAACAAAAGTGTCTTTAAAGGGACCAATGGTCGTAGTCTTCGTGGACGCTTTGTCTGGGCCTTTCAATCTGCTAAACGTACTTCTAATTTAGCCTATGGCGATGGATATGCAAAAGTCCTTATGTGGAATCTAAAAGGTGAGGCTCTCATCTATATCAGGTACTTCCCTGTAGGAAATAACGAAATAGATTTTGAAGTAGATTGTGTCGCATTCCCAGGTGGCTCAATGCTCAATGGCATCATGAGTATGGGAGTTTTTAAGAACATGGTTATTAAAAAGATCAACCACATCCTTGATGATGTCAAATTTGCGGCTTCTGAATACGCCAATGGCAACGAGGCCCCAGTTTTAAAATTAAAATCTTTACAAAATCCTACTGGTAAGAAACGGCTGAAAGAGTGGAATCAAATACTCATTAATGAGGGCTACCGCAAAGGGGCTCCGATTCCAAAGCCTCAAGCTTTAAAAGCCTCTGACCTTAACAGTCTTGAGAAAGAAACCAAGTGAAAAGTCTCGAAGAAATCAAAGCCAATATCATTCAAATGGAAACCAAAATGACCGAGCGCCGTATCGGCCTGCTTCGTGGAATCCTCGCTCAAAGAACTCGGCACTTTGCTATGGTTTTGGAAGATTTCTATGACCCGCACAACATTAGTGCAGTCGTTCGCACAAGTGAAGTTTTTGGCTTTCAAGATGTACATGTCATTGAAGAACTCAACCCTTATAAGATTAACAAATCTGTGATGAAGGGTTCAGTCAAATGGATGAATATCAAACGCTACCAAGAGCGTCAAAAGTGCATGGACCACTTAAAAGAACAAGGTTATCGTATCGCTGTGGCTTCGACCAATACAGATCAAACTCTAGATATGATTGACTTAAGTACGCCAACTGCCTTTTATCTAGGGACCGAAGGTGCCGGCAACCACCCTGACACACTCAAACAAGCCGATATCGAGTTCAAACTACCTCAGTATGGCATCACTGAGTCAATGAACGTTTCAGTCGCTGCAGGCTGTCTCATGACCAACCTTGAGCTCTACTTACGACGTGAAGGACGCGAGAAATATACCCTTGAAGCTGAAGAACAAGAACGCCTACTCCACGAATGGTACTCAAGACATCTAGAAGGCTTTGATGAACACCCCGTTGTGGAGGATATTTGTTAAATTTGCCATAAAACACCTCGCACCTGAGAATAATTATGTCAAAATACAGTCCTGCAGATATTGAACCCAAGTGGCAAAACTTTTGGGAAGCTAATCAAACCTTTAAAACAAGCGAAGATCGTACTAAGCCAAAATTCTATTGCTTAGACATGTTCCCTTACCCGTCAGGTGCTGGACTTCACGTGGGTCACCCTGAAGGCTACACTGCAACAGACATCTTATGTCGTTACAAACGCGCCAATGGATTTAATGTTCTTCATCCTATGGGATGGGATGCGTTTGGACTTCCGGCTGAACAATATGCCCTTCAGACTGGCACTCACCCTGCGGTAACTACAGAAACTAACTGTGGAAATTTTAAGAAACAAATTAAATCATTAGGGCTTAGTTATGATTGGGGTCGTGAGATCAACACGACTGACCCGAAGTACTTCAAATGGACTCAGTGGATTTTCATCAAAATGTACAACACATGGTTTGATGCTGACCTTCAAAAAGGTCGACCGATATCTGAACTGACAATCCCTAGTGAAATTCAAGATCAAGGTATCGAAGCTGTTCGCCAATTTCAAGATGATAACCGCCTAGCTTATTATGACGAAGCCTCAGTATGGTTTTGTCCTCATTGTAAAACAGTTTGTGCTAACGAAGAAGTTTTGGGTGATGGATCACATGAGAAATGTGGCAAAAAAGGTGTCTATAAAAAAGGACTTAAACAGTGGCAAATGAGAATTGCTCATTACGCTGAAAGACTTCTCAAAGGACTTGATACTGTTGACTGGCCAGCAGGCGTGATTGACATGCAAAAAAATTGGATCGGTCGCTCTACAGGCGCTGAAGTTGATTTTAACATCAAAGGTTCTGAAAATAAACTACGCGTTTACACAACCCGCCCAGACACATTATTTGGTGCAACCTACATGGTCGTGGCTCCTGAGCACGAGCTCCTTGACACCTTAGTTCAGGCTGACAAAAAAGACGAAGTTGCAGCTTACATACAAGCATCAGGTCTCAAATCTGACCTTGAGCGTACCGAACTTGCTAAAGAAAAGTCAGGTGTATTTACTGGAAGCTACGGCATCAACCCATTGACTGGTGAAGAAATCCCTATATGGGTTGCAGACTATGTACTGATTAACTATGGTACAGGTGCTATCATGGCTGTTCCAGCACATGATAATCGTGACTTCGAATTTGCTAAAACTTTTGACCTGCCTATTCGCTGTATTTTAGACCCTACTCTTAAGGGTGCAAGTGCTGACCAAACGGCCACCTTTAAATGGTCCAAAAAAGAAATCAACAAACTTCTTTCAAACCCTGCCGGACAAGAAGAAGTTCGCCAAGCGATTTTGAATGGTGAAGAATGTTGGACTGGAAATGGTCAAGCAATCAACTCATCTAACGACTCTATTGACATCAATGGTCAAAAGAAAAAAGACGCCGTTCGCACAGTCACCAAATGGCTTGCCGAGCAAGGTTTAGGTGAATTTAAAATCAACTATAAATTACGTGATTGGTTATTCTCTAGACAACGTTACTGGGGCGAACCCTTCCCCATCATTCACTGGGAAGACGGTGAAGTCTCTGGAGTTGAGACGAGTGATCTTCCAGTAAGACTCCCAGACCTTGAAGATTACCATCCTGCCGAATCAGGTGAGTCACCTCTTGCGCGCGCGGGTGACTGGTTAGATGTTGTCGACAAAAATGGTCGTAAAGGCCGTCGCGAGACCAACACGATGCCACAATGGGCTGGGTCTTGTTGGTACTACTTACGCTATATCGATCCGATGAATGAAGATTCTCTGATTGACGCTGCTAAAGAAAATTACTGGATGCCAGTCGATCTTTATGTAGGTGGTGCAGAACATGCCGTACTTCACCTACTGTACTCAAGATTTTGGCATAAAGTTTTGTTTGATCTAGGTGTTGTCTCCACTGATGAGCCTTATCAAAAACTATTCAACCAGGGAATGATCCTGGCATTTGCTTACGAAACTGAAAACGGATCGAAGGTCCCATCTGATGAAGTCGAAGAACGCGAAGGCAAATACTGGCATATAGAAACGGGTGAAGAACTCAAACAAATCGTCGCTAAGATGTCTAAATCTTTGAAAAACGTTGTCAACCCAGATGATGTCGTCGATGTCTATGGCGCTGACGCACTTCGTTTATACGAGATGTTTATGGGACCACTAGAGGCCACCAAACCTTGGCAGACTTCTGGTATGGAAGGTCAATATCGTTTCTTACAAAAAGTGTGGCGAAACTTTAACTCCGAAGAAGGTGCTTTTGAATACTCAACAGACGAAGCTCCCAAAGAATTAATTAAAGTCGCACATCAATCGATCATGAAAATTGAATCTGACATTGAAGGTATGCGCTTTAATACTGCTATTTCTCAGTTGATGATATTCAATAACACGATTGCCAAATTTGATATTCGCTATCGTGAAGTGATGGAAATCTTCGTACAAGTACTAGCACCATTTGCTCCTCACTTAGCAGAAGAGATGTGGGCACAACTTGGAAAGACTGACTTAAGCTACACCGCCTGGCCCGCTTCTGACCCTTCTAAAGCTGAAGATGATGAAGTGACTATTGTGTTTCAAGTCAATGGTAAAGTTCGTGCCAAAGCATCCGTGCCTAAAGGGGCTTCTAAAGAAGAGCTTCTCAAGCTAGCTCAAGCCAATGAACGTATTATCGAATTTACTACTGGCAAAGAAGTTGTGAAGGAAATTGTTGTTCCTAATAAGCTTGTGAATATTGTGGTGAAGGGTTAGAAATTTAGACTTCTAAAATTTTAGATTCTTTCTCATCCTAGATGGAAAAAAATAAAGGCTTCAATGAGAATTGAGGCCTTTGTTGGTTTAAGCACT